>DATDEV010000572.1:0-2236 GCA_036522995.1 Polyangiaceae bacterium | reverse complement strand
GGCGAGCTGGATGAAGAGATGGTGTTCGAGTCGCGCGTCGGTGACGTGTTCTTGCTCGGCGCCAGCTCCTGGCACATCGACGAAATCACCCACGACCGCGTGCTGGTGAGCCCCGCACCGGGTCAGCCCGGCAAGATGCCGTTCTGGAAGGGCGGCGGCCCCGGACGCCCCGTCGAGCTCGGCCGCAAGATCGGCGCGCTCACGCGCGAGCTGATGGAGCTGCCCATGCTAGAGGCCGCGCAGCGACTGCGCGAGCAGCACAGCTTCGACAGCGGCGCCACGCAAACGCTGCTCGAGTACCTGTACGAGCAGCGCGCCGCCACGGCCGTGGTACCGAGTGACCGCGCGATCGTAGTCGAGCGCTTCAAGGACGAGGTCGGCGACTACCGGGTTTGTATCCTGAGCCCCTTTGGTCGCCGCGTGCACGCGCCCTGGGCGATGGCGATCTGCGAGCGCTTTCGCAACGGGCAAAACGCCGAGCTCGACGCCGTGTGGTCGGACGACGGCATCGTGCTGCGCCTACCCGACACCGAGGAACGGCTGTCGGCCGAAGAGTTTGCCCCCGATCCCGACGAGGTCGAAGCGCTGGTCGTGCAAGGCCTGGCCAAAAGCTCGCTATTTGCCGCCCATTTCCGTGAAAACGCGGGGCGCGCGCTGCTGCTGCCCAAGCGCGACCCCAAGCGCCGCACGCCGCTCTGGGCCCAGCGCCGCCGCGCCTCGGACCTGCTGCGCGTCGCCAGTCAATTCCCGTCGTTCCCGATGATCCTGGAGACGTACCGCGAGTGCCTGCGCGACGTCTTCGATCTGCCGGCGCTCATCGAGCTCTTGAACCAGATCCGCCGCCGCGAGGTGACGCTGGTGCCGGTCGACTCGCAAAGCCCCTCGCCCTTCGCCAGCACGCTGCTCTTCTCCTACGTCGGCAACTTCATCTACGACGGCGACGCACCGCTCGCCGAAAGGCGCGCGCAGGCCCTCGTCCTCGACCAGGCGGAGCTACGCGGCCTGCTGGGCGAGGCGGAGCTACGCGAGCTGTTCGACCCCGACACCATCCAAAGCGTCGAACGCGACTTGCTCAAGCTGCGCGAGCCCTCGCTGCGGCACGCCGACGACGTGCACGATCTGCTGCTGCTGCTCGGCGACCTCAGCGCCGAAGCTCTGGCGGCGCGCGCCCACGATGCGCAGGCCATGCCCGCCATTTTGAGCGAGCTGACGGCAGCGCGCCGCATCGCCCTCGCTACCATCGCCGGCGAGCCGCGCTATTTCGCCGCCGAAGACGCAGGCAAGCTGCGCGATGCGCTCGGCATCACGCCCCCCGCAGGCTTGCCCAGCACCTTCCTTGCGCCCACGCACGACGCCCTGCGCGAGCTGCTCTCGCGCTACGCACGCACCCACGCCCCGTTCACTGGCGACGCCCCCGCGCGCCGCTACGGCCTCGGCAAACAGGTGATCGAGAGCGCGCTCGCTCAGCTCGAGCAAGCCGGTCGCGTGGTGCGCGGCCAGTTCTTACCCGGCGGCCACGAGCGCGAGTGGTGCGACAAGAACGTGCTGCGCCAGATCAAGCAGCGCAGCCTGGCCAAGCTGCGCAAGGCCATCGAGCCCGCAGCGCCCGAAGCCTTCGCGCGCCTGGCGCTCGCCTGGCAAGGCGCTCAGCAACCGTCGCGTTCGCCGAGCGCGCTCGAGCGCGCCGTCGAGCAACTGCAAGGTGCGGCCATCGCCGCCTCCACCCTCGTCTTCGACGTGCTGCCCGCGCGCGTGCGCGGCTTCGCCTACCCCGATCTCGACAGCTTGCTCGCTACCGGCGAGCTGCTCTGGCTCGGCGTCGAGCCCCACGGCTCGAGCGACGGCAAAATCGCGCTCTACCGCGCCGACAAGCTGGCGCTGCTCGCTCCCACGCCCACGCCGGCGCCCGGCGAGCTCCAGGCCAAGCTGCGCGCCGAGCTTTCGCAAGGCGGCGCGCTCTTTTTTGCCGATCTGCAGCGGCGCGTGGGCGGTTTCCCGCGCGATCTTCTGAACGCGCTCTGGGACTTGGTGTGGTCCGGCGAGGTCAGCAACGACACGCTCGCGCCGCTGCGTTCGCTCGCCATCGAAGCCAAGCCGGTGCGGGGCCGTCCGGATCCGCGCGCGCGCCGCGCCCAGCTACCTGGCAGCGAAGGACGCTGGTCGCTCGTGCGCCGCGACGCGCCGCCCAGCGTCGCCGAGCAGCGCGCCGCCCGCGCGCGCCTGCTGCTCGATCGCC
>DATDEV010000571.1:0-12955 GCA_036522995.1 Polyangiaceae bacterium | reverse complement strand
TGGGCGCGGACTCTACCCAACGACTAGCTCGATTGTCGAGCGGGCTGCCTCAGGGGCCCCAGCCCCAGCGATTCTCAGCGCAGCTGGGCGCCTAGGGAGCGGCCGATTTCGTCGGCAGCCTGGACGTCGGTGGGGAAGGGTAGCGTGACTTCGGCGCGCCGCGGGCGACTACCGTCGGGCTCGGCCAGGAACGCGCGTAGCCACAGGCTCGCGCCCTGGCGCACGCCGAAGGCGGCGACCGGCGTCGTGCAGTTGCCCTCGATGGCGTGCATCACGCCCCGCTCGGCCGTCACGAGAATTTTCGTTTCTGGGTGGGAAAGCGGCGCGAGCAGATCGCTCACTGCCTGGTCGTCGGCGCGCTGTTCGATGCCGAGCGCGCCCTGACCGACCGCGGGCAGCATCACCTCGGGCGCAAGGCTCTCGGTCGCGCGCGCAGCGAGACCCAGGCGATTCAGGCCGGCGCGCGCGAGCAGCACGGCATCCAGCTCGCCGCTCTCGCATTTGCGCAGCCGCGTATCCACGTTGCCGCGAATGGGCAGCACCTCCAGGTCGCCGCGGAAGGCCAGCAGCTGCACGCGCCTGCGTAGCGAGCCCGTGCCCACGCGGCTGCCGGGCGGCAGCTCGGCGAGCGTACAGCCGCTGCGCGTGATCAGCACGTCACGCGGATCCTCGCGCTCCGGCACGCAGCCGATGCTGAGCGAAGGCAGCAGC
Source organism: Polyangiaceae bacterium (assembly GCA_036522995.1). Lineage (GTDB taxonomy): Bacteria > Myxococcota_A > Polyangia > Polyangiales > Polyangiaceae > PMG-095. Next base: position 12,244 of record DATDEV010000571.1, on the reverse strand, counting down.
GCTGGCGGTACGTCCTTCAGCGAATGAATCGCGATATCGGCGCGACCATCGAGCAGCGCCTCCTCGATTTCTTTCACGAACAGCCCCTTGCCACCGATCTCGCTGAGCGCGCGATCCTGCACCACGTCACCGGTGGTCGTGACCAGCAGCTCCTCGAACGTCAGCTGCGGGTGCAGCGCCGCGAGGCGGGCGATGAACGCGCGAGACTGGGCGAGCGCCAGCGCGCTCTTGCGCGTGGCCACGACGATCTTGGCTCGACTCAAGACGCCTCCGAGTGCGCACGCTTGCTGGAAGGGGCCGCGGGCGGTTCGGCGGGCTCTGCAGGCTCTCCGGGCTCTCCGGGCTCTCCGGACTCGTATCGCGTGGCCTCCGGCGAGCTGGCCAGACCGATTTCCAGGGCTGCTTCCATTTCGGCATCATCAGCCAAACGCGCGCCCGGTGAAAGCTCGAACAGCTCGCTGACCGCAGCGGTCAGCTGCTCGAGCGTGAGCGCGTCGGAGCTGCGCTCGGCTGCCGCTTGCCGCAGCCGCAGCGTGGGTCGATGCAGCACGCGATTGAGCGAGGCGTCGAGCATCTTGGCGATCGCGCCACGGTCCTGCGCAGGCAGGTGCCTGAGCCGACCCTTCAAGCTCCGATTCAGCTCGACCTCCAGCGCAGCACGCAACCGCGAGCGCAGCGCCACGATCGTGGGCGTGGCTTGTTCGGCATCGGCCCAGCGGTCGTAGCCGAGCGCCTCACTGACCACGATGGCTTCGGCACGTTCGGCTTCGCGCGAGCGCGCCGACAGCGACTCTTTGACCTGCGCGCTGAGGTCGTCGACGTTGTACAGGTACACGCCGTCGAGCTTCTCGACGCGCGGCTCGATGTCACGCGGCACCGCCAGGTCGATCAGGAACTGGCTCTGCCCACGGCGCCGCTTGCGCGCGCTAGCCACCGTTTCATAGTCGATCACGAAGCCCTTGGCGCTGGTACTGGTGATGACCACGTCGGCTTCGGCCAGCGTGCGCCCGAGCTCCGGAAAGCCGCGTCCTTCGCCGTCCACGCCGCGCGCGACCTCGCGCGCGCGCTCCAGGTTGCGGCCCACGACGATCACCCGGGCCCCGGCCCCGCGCAGCTGTTTGGCAGCGGTTTCGGCCATTTCGCCTGACCCGACCAGCATCACCACGCGGCCTGTGAAGTCCCCGAAAATCTGCCGCGCCAGATCGACCGCAACGCTCGGCACGCTGACCTGGCCGCTGCCGATACTGGTCTCGGTGCGCACGCGCTTGGCCACGCGGATGGCTCGCGGCAAGGTGCGGTTGAGGATCGGCCCGAGCAGGCGCTGCTCGCGCGACAGGTCGAAGGCCTGCTTGAGCTGACCCAAAATCTGCGGCTCGCCGAGCACCAACGAGTCGAGCGAAGCTGCGACTCGAAATAGGTGACGCACGGCCGCCCCCGCAGCGTGACGATAGAGGTGCGGGCGAATGCTGGGCGCGCGCCGGCACAGCGCCTCGACGCAGCGCTCGGCCACCTGCGCCAAGTCTGCGTCGGGGGATCTGCCGGCCGCCACCAGCTCGACCCGGTTGCAGGTCGACACGATCAGCGCCTCGCCCACGGCCGGCTCCGCGCACAGCTCGAGCAAAAGCTCGGGCACGCTCTCGGCCGGCAAGGCAATGGCTTCGCGCACGGCGATCGGGGCGGTGCGATGCGAAAGACCGACGACGACGATCACGCTCCGCCTCCGCGAACCGCGTACACCAGCAGCACGAGCAGCACGCAAGCCACGCCCGCCAGCGTGCCGTAGGCAGCGCGCCGCCCGCGCAGACCGATTGCCTGCCGCAGCAAGAGCACCGTGGCCAGCAGCGCCCAGGTGGCGTAGCCGAGCACGCTGCGCAGCAGGGCCGCGCCGCTGGCTTCGGCCAGCCGATGCGTGAAGACGGCGCCGCTCACCACCCCGAACGTGAGCAACGGAAAGCCGATCAGCAGCAGGCGATGGGCGGCGCGATCGAGCGCGTCGAGGGGCGGCAAGCGCGAGGAGCCGGACGAGAGCGACAGCTTTTTGTGACGCAGGCGGCTCTCGACCAGCACGTAGAGCGCCGACGACCCACCGGCCACCAGGAACACGCCGAGCCCGATCAAGTTGGCGGCGATGTGAAACGCCAGCAGGCCGCGCGGCAGCTCGGCTTCGCTGCGCGGCGCGGTGACGAACTGCGCGCCGATCAGGAAGGTGAGGGCGAGCGGGCCGACGATGGCGCCCATGGCATGCAGACGGAACCGCCGACGCAGCAGCAGGTACGCGACCACCGCGCCCAGCCCGCTCATGCTCAGCCCGGACTGCAGCGACTCCACCGGGCAAATGTCGGTGAGCAGGCTGGCCACCACCACGTGCGCAGCGTGGATCAGCGCGCCCAGCAGCAGCAGCCAGGGCCCGAAGCTGCCGGCAGCCGAACGGGGCTGCCCTTGCCGCACCAGCTCCAAGAAGAACACGGTGGACGCGCCCGAGTAGACGACGACGCCCAGGTAGAAAGCGATGGAGGCGAGCTCAGACATCTTCGGTTCTCACAGGTTCCTGGCCAGGAACACCGCCAAGAGCTCCTCGTCGCTGCCGTGCGGCGGCGCCGGCGCGCGCGAGGGTCGCAGCTCGAGGCGCTCGGCACGGTGCTCGGCCAAGGTGCCGATCGGCGTGCCGAGCCAGCCCGACACGATGCGGTAGGCGTTGTCGCCGAGCACCATCGAGTCGCCGAGCAGCTCGGCGCCGAGCTCCACCAGGTAGAGCATGGTCTTCACCTTGCCTACCAGCTCGTCCGGATCGGCGTGGCCGGCCTCCTCCGTGACGACGTGCACCGCTTCCACCAAGCGGTAGCGGCGACGCTCGGTCGGGATGATCAGCTCGGAGCCAACAATCTCGACGCGCCCTTCGGCAAGCCAGCGGTCGAGCGCTTCCTGCGGAAAGAACACGCGGTTTTTGCCCATGCGGAGGCTTACTCTAGCCGTTTTGCGGGCAAGACGCCCGCCGACTGTCGCGTGGCGGTTGGCGCCCCACCCCCAACCTCCGGCACGGGCGCGCCCAGCCTCATTTGCCGGCGAGCGCTAGGGCGACGTCACCGGCCTCGAGCTCGCGAGCGGACTCGACCACCAGGGCCAGCGCGCTGAATTTCTCGGCGCGCAGGATGCGCAGCTCCGCCACGACCTCGCTCGGGAACTCCTTGTCCTTGCCGTTGGTCGGCGTCGCTTCGATGTCGACCAGCTTGGACGACTCGATCCGCACACGATCCTTGAGCATGCCCGGAGCGACATCGATGCTGTTGCGCCAGACATCGCCCTGCCGCAGCACGTACATCCGCGTCCCGGCTTCCAAGCCGTCGTCGCTGCCGTGATCCAGAAACACGACCTGGTGCTGACCGAGCAGCTCAAAGGGATAGAGGCTGGTCAGCACGCGCGCTTCCACGTTCTTGGTCGCGGCGCGTGGCGCGATGACGTCGAACTCGCGCCCGACCGGTCCCACCTTGAAGCCGCGTTCGATCGCGTCGAGTGACTCGGTCAGCTCACCGCGCGCAACGCGAGTCTTGCTGTCGAACTGATCGATCTTGACCGTGCCTCTCACGCTGACGATCTCACCCGGCGGCCGGCGGGCCCCCGGCACCTTTTCCGGCGTGCCCACGGAGCTGAAGATGGTCAGTGATTGACCGGGGCTCAGCGTCACGCCGGGTCGCATCATCAGGTAGACGTGATTGCCGTGGGAGAGCAGCATCTGGTCTTCGGCGGCACCGACCAGCTCTCCCCATACGTCACGCTTGGGGTCTCCGAGGTAGCCGAGCTCGCGCAGGAACACCGTGCTGCGCTCCACGCCGGCCTGGGGCGGCCCACTCTTGCCCAACGAGTGACTGCCCGTCATGGCCACGCCGCGTTGGGTGGGGCCAGAGTCGCCGGCACCCCGCAGCCGCAGTTGATCGCCAGGGTAGATCCAGTGCGGGTTGACGACCTGAGGGTTGTAGCTCCACACCTTCGGCCAGCCCCAGGGATTCTGGTAGTACGTGTCGCACAAGTCCCACAGCGTATCGCCCTTGCGCACGACGTGGATGGCCGGCACCTGCATCGGTCGTGGCGCGCTGCCGTCCCCCATCACTGCCGCTGCCCCCTTGCCGCCGTAGACGACGGAAGCGCCGCCGCTGCTCGACTTGTCCAGGTCGAAGCCGTCGCGCCCGCTACTGCCCATGAAGGGCTGAGCGCTCGACGGTAACCCGGCGTTGCCGTCCGGAGCGCCGTAGGTCGGCGGCTGGAGCACGACGGTCGTGCTGCTCGTGCCCGGCGAGCCATTTCCGCCGCTAGGCGTAACGGTGGCCTCGCCGGGGTTGGCAGCCGGGGCCGGCGCCGGCGCGGGGCTTGGCCCGGCTTGGGCCAGCGCCGCCCGGCTCGCGCCGAGGCACACCAGAATCGAAGCTCCTAGGGACAGCCAGCGCAGCATCAGCCCTCGCTCTTGCCTTCGCTCTTGCCTTCAATCTTGCTACCGGCGCTGCCGCGCACGCGGATCACCGGCCGGGGCGTGGGATCGTCGGCGGCCTCCCCCGGCGCCTGCGTGCCGACTTGCGGCGTCGGCATGCCCGCAGGGTCGTCCGGGAGCACCTTGACGACCTTCAAGCTCGGTCGCTCGGAGGCCGAGGGCTGCTTGGCGGCCGGCTTGGCCTTGGCCGCGTGGGCATCGGCTACCTCCATGGCGTCGACCCGCTCGACCAGACGATCGTTCTGGTTCTGAAGCTTCATGATCTCGTCCTGCATCGACGACAATCGCTTCTCCACACCTTCCAGACCGCTGGTACAGCCCGTCAGGCAGGCGACGGCCAGGCAGCAGCCCAGCCAGCGGGGCAGACGTAGACAACCGGGACTTCGCTTCATGGCCCCCCGATCGTAAGTTCCGCAGGGCCGAGCGGCCAAAATTCGGACGCTTCCACTGCGCTCGATCGGGGCAATCGGTCTCGAGCCGCCCCTGGCTGGCGCGCTACATTACCGAATCAATGCGGGCATTTGACCCCGCGCCAGCGGTGCCCGCAAGCGCGCCCCTGGAAACTGGACGGAGCGCCCTGTTCTGCGTAGCCTTCCGGCACCTTGGGGCTCCGCCGCTACCGCCGCCCGCACACACGACCGAGGCCCCGCCTCGATCTCAGGAAGACGCTGTTCGTCCTGCCGAATCTGATCACGCTGTGCGGCGTGTTCTGCGGGTTCAATGCCATCCGCTTGGTTTCGAAGGACATGCCGACGGCGGACGACGTCTATCGCGCCGCGCTCCTGCTCATCTTCGCGATGTTCTTCGACTTGATGGACGGTCGCGTCGCGCGCATGACCCGCACGCAGAGCGCGTTCGGGCTGCAGCTCGATTCGCTGGCCGACATCGTGTCGTTCGGAGTCGCCCCGGCGCTGCTCGTCTATAAGTGGGTGCTGTATCGGATGCCGCTGCCCGGCATCCTGACCGCATTCCTGTTCGTGGCTGCCGCGGCAGTGCGGCTGGCGCGCTTCAACGTCCTGAGCTCGAACCCCGGTGGTGCCCCCAGCAAACCCGGCAAGTACATCATCGGCTTGCCCACCCCGCCATCCACCGGCATTTTGGTGTCGCTCATCATCGCCAACCACGGCGCAGGCGGCGTGCTGGGCACCGAGCCGTATACGGCTCTGCTATTCGCCGTCACCATCGGGCTGTCGTTCTTGATGGTGTCGAACGTGCATTTCCGGTCGTTCAAGGAGCTGAAGCTGAACACCGGCACGGTGCTGTTCGTGCTGTTCACCATCACCTCGAGCGCCTTCGTGTGGTCGCGCTTTCGCCCACAGTTCGTGCTGATCTGGCTGCTCAGCGTGTACATTCTGATCGGCATCGTCGAGTCGGTCCGGGCGCTGCTGATTCGCCTGACCACCCCGCCGCGCGACTCGGTCCCGCCCGTCGCCTGAGCGAGCCCGTGGCGTTACTGGAAGTCTCCGATCTCAGCTTCGGCTACACGAGCGAGGCGCTTTTCAGCGGCGTGGCGCTCAAGCTGGAGGCGGGCGAGCGTGCCGGCCTGGTCGCGCCCAACGGCGCGGGCAAGAGCACGCTCTTGCGCGTGCTGGCCGGCGAGCTGGAGGCCGATCGCGGCTTCGTGGTCCCCAGGAAGGGGGTCAAGCTCGGCTACTACCGGCAGAGCCACGAAGTGAAGGCCCAGGGCAGCATGATGGACGTGCTGCTGTCGGGCTTCGGTGAGCTGGTAGCGCTGCGGCAGGCGCTGGCCGACGCGCAAGTAGCAGCTGCTTCGGGAGCGGACGCCGCTCTCGAGCGGCTGTCGCAGCTCGACGAGGAGTACCACCGCGCGGGCGCCGATGCGCTCGAGCGACGCGTCGAGGTCATCGCCGAAAAGCTGGGCTTTCGGCAGCAAGACCTGGAGCGTGACGTGAGCACGCTGTCCGGCGGCGAACGCGGTAGGCTCTCGCTCGGTGTGGTACTAGCGAGCGAGCCCGAGCTGCTCATGCTCGACGAGCCGACCAACCATCTGGATCTGGAAACGATCCGCTGGCTGGAGCAGCACCTGCGCGCCTGGCGCGGAGCCGTGCTGGTGGTGTCGCATGACCGCGCGTTCTTGGATGCCGTGTGTCCGATCACGATGGAGCTCGGTCGCACCAGCTTTCGCGTCTATCCGCTGCCCTACTCGCGCTACCACGAAGAGCGCGCCGAGGATCTCGAGCGCGAACGCAAGCAGGCCGAGGGGCAAGCCGCTTTCATCGAAAAGACGGAGGACTTCATCCGTCGCAACATGGCTGGTCAAAAGACCAAGCAGGCGCAGTCTCGGCAAAAGATGCTGGAAAAGCTCGAGCGCGTCGAACGACCCGAAGACGTTTGGGCGCGCGCCGAGCGGGTGCGTTTTCGCTTCGCCGACGTGCCGCGCAGTGGCGACATCGTGCTGGAGGCCAAAGGCCTTGCCGCCAAGCGCGGCGGCAAACCACTCTTTTCTGGCTTCGACCTGCTGGTGCGCCGCGGCGATCGCATCGGCATCGTGGGTCCCAACGGCACCGGCAAGACCACGCTGCTGAAGCTGCTCGCCGAACGCGGTGGGGCGGACGACGCCGGCAGCGTGCGCCGCGGCACCAACCTGCGCGAAGGCTACTTCGATCAGCAGCTGGGCTCGCTCGACAAGGCGCGCACCGGTGTGGAGGAGATCCGCAGTGTGCGCGGCGACTTGAACGTCGACGGTGCGCGGCAGTACCTGGCGCGCTTTCGCTTCTACGGCGACGATCCGCTGCGCAAGGTCGGCAGTCTCTCGGGCGGCGAAAGCACCCGGCTGGCCCTGGCCAAGCTGCTGCTGGAGCCGCGCAACCTGCTGTTTTTGGACGAGCCGACCAACCACCTGGACATCCCGGCCGCCGAAATCCTGGAAGAGGCTCTGGTGGGCTTCGAGGGCACGGTCATCCTGGTTTCGCACGACCGGCGCTTTCTGGAGACCGTGACCACGCGCACGCTGAGCTTCACCCCGGACGGGGTGGACATCTTCGAAGGCGGGTTCAAGGATTACGGCGATGCGCTGGAGCGAAAACGCAAGGCAGACGCCGAAATCCAGGCGCGCGGAGCTCGTGAAGCCAAGCGTGAGGCCGCGCCCAGGCCCGCCAGACCGGCGCCGAAGGCTCAACCCGCGGCTACTGGCGCTCGCGCGGCAGCACCGCAAGCGGCAGCGCCGGCCGCGGACAAGCCCAACGACCACCAAGCCAGGCGCGCTGCGGCGCGCGAGCTCGAGCGCAAACAGCGGCGCGTGGTGGAGCTCGAAAAGCAGATCAGCGAGCTGGAAGCCACCCTGGAGAGTTTCCGGCAGGAGCTCAAAGCCACGGACGGCGGCAATTGGGAGCGCCTGCACGACCTCGCGCGCAAGGATCGCGAGTACAGTGAGCTGTTGGAACGAGCCATGAAGGAATGGGTAATGCTGTCGGACGAGCTATCCAAGCTGAGCGGCACCGAGACGGGAGCACGCCAGTGAGGCCGCACGCAAAGCTGGCCCTGGTGCTATTGGCGCTGGCCGGCTCCGCCGCGCTGCCCGCCTGCAAGAGGCCCGCGGATGACAAACCGGAGGCCAGCGGGACGAAGCCTCGAGCCGAGGCCCTGCCGCCGCTCGAGGTGAAGGCTGACACGCCCAACCTGCTCTTGACCTGGATCGACGGCAAAGGCGATTTTCACGTAGCGCAAAAGCCTACCGAGGTTCCGACCGAAGGCCGCGGCACCGTGCGCGTGGTGGTCACCACCCGCGAGGAGGGCACCGGCAAGCTGGTCTACGTCGCCAACCTCGACGAAACCACCGCCACCGGCGCCTATCGGCTCAAGACCATGCCACGCTCCGAGTGGGAGGAGCTCGGTGCGAGCAAGCGCCAGGCGCGACTCGAAGCGCTCGCCCCGAGCGCGCTGCCGAGCGCCGCGCCGCCGCCTGGTACGGCCGGCGCTGAAAAGCCGGGGGCCGGCGCCGCCAAAGCCCCTGCCACGGGCGTGGTCGCGATCATCTATGGCGCCGATTGGTGCAAGCCCTGCCACGACGCCGAGCGCTACCTCAAGCAGCGCGGCGTCACCGTGATCATGAAGAACATCGAAGACAACGAGGTCGCGGCCGACGAGATGAACAAGAAGCTCGCGCGCGTGGGCCGCGGCGGCGCCTCCATCCCGGTCATCGACATCATGGGCCAGATCCAGGTCGGCTTCAGTCCTGCCGCCCTCGAACAAGCCCTCGCCGCCGCGCACTCCGCCAAGGGCCTGTAAGTGCGATAACGTGCGACGGCATCTCGGGATGTCCGACGCTGCGACGTGCGACAACGTGAGATGTAGTTGCAGCGACGCGGGACGACGCTTCTGCGCACCCCCAAAATCTCGCACGACTGCCGCTCTCCCCACCTCCCCGCGAATCCCGAAAGCACGACGCTGGCAGCGTCGTTGACCAGTCGCTAACAGTCAAACGTGATTGGGGTCGGGGCCCCAATCACCCCGTGACAGCTGTCGTCATCTTGAAGGGTGACGTAGCGGGAATGACTACATCGATTTGTCGAGCGATGCTGCTACGTTGGATGGTTCGTGCAGTCGCGTTCGTCGCTTCAGTTGGCCAAGCTCGGAGAGTACGAGCTCGTGCGTCGCATCGCGACGGGCGGTATGGCCGAGGTGTACGAAGCGCGGCGGCCGGGCGCGCGCGGCTTTGCCAAGCGCGTCGCGCTCAAGCGCATCCTGCCGCAGCTGGCCATGGACGATCGCTTCGTGCGCATGTTCTGCGCCGAGGCGCGCGTGCACGCCGCGCTCGCTCACCCGAACCTAGTCAGTGTGCTCGACTTCGGCGAGTCAGCGGGCGAGCTGTACCTGGTGATGGAGTACGTCGACGGCGTGCCGCTATCCGAGGTGTTGCGCGCGCTGGTGGCACGCAAACGCGCCGTCGAGCTCGGTCCAGCCCTGTACGTCGTGCGCGAGGTAGCGGCGGGGCTCGCCTATGCTCATCAATTCCGCGATGACGACGACGCTCCGCTGGGCGTGGTGCACCGTGACGTAGCGCCCAACAACATCCTGCTCGGTCGCTCCGGCGAGGTAAAGCTCACCGATTTCGGCATCGTGCAAAGCGCCTGGTCGGACGTGCGCACTGCGCCGGGTGAATTGCGCGGCAAGATCGGCTACATCTCGCCCGAGCAGGTGCTGGGTCGCGCCGCCGAACCGCGCAGCGATCTGTTCTCGCTCGGCGTCGTGCTCGCGGAGCTGCTGCTGGGGGCGCCGCTGATCCCCGGCAAAAGCGAGCTCGAGGTGCTGAAGAATCTGGAGGCGCGGGCTTGGGAGCAGCTGGCGCCGCTGCGCGGCGTCGTGCCGATTGGCGTGCTCGAGCTGCTGCAGCAGCTGCTCGCCAAGTCGCCGCGCAATCGTCCGGCCAGCGCCTCGCTGGTGGTGCGCGAGCTCGACCGGCTCGCCAACGCGGAAGGCGTGCGCTATTCGGCGCACTCCTTCAGCCTGTGGCTGGCCGACCTCGGCGTGGTGCGCCTCGAGAGCAACGTGCGCGTGACGCCCAGCCGCGATCTGGGCAGCTACGACGCCGAGGCTGCGACCAAGGACGCGCCGGTGCACGAGGAGCGGGCGACGATCGTCGACGCCGACGCGCTCAAGCCGATCGTGGTCGCCCTGCCCTCGCCCTCCTACGGTGAGGACCTGCCGACCCAGAATCGCCAGCAGCTGGCCGTCACCCCCACCCTGCGCTACCGACTGCGCCGGCCTGGCGGTGAGGTGGTGGGGCCGCTGTCGCTGGCCAGCGTGCTGGCGATGTTGGCGACGGCGCGCGCCGGACTCGACTCGGAGCTGGCGCGCGAGGACGCCCCGTTCCTCAAACTATCGCGGGCCTTCGAGCTGACGCGGCTGGCCGCGCGCCCGCTTTATCGCTTCTTCGATCCGGTGGCGCTGCTGGCCACCGAACGCCACACGGTCGAGCGCAGCACGCTGCCGGCCGTGCTGCTCGGGCTGGCCGCGGCGCGGCGCACGGGTCTTTTGGTCTACCGGCTGGGTGCCGAGCAGCGACGGATTTATTTCGAGGAGGGCGCCGTGACCGCCACGGCTTCCACCGAGCCCAGCGAGCTGCTCGGTGCGCTGCTGGTGCGTAGCGGCGAGCTCAGAGAGGCAGATCTCGAGCGCGTGCTCGAGAGCGGCTACCGCTCGGGCTGTCAGCTGGGCGAGAGCCTGGTGCGAGCGAACCTGATCGTGCCGGAGCGCCTGGCTCGCGCCATCAGCGAACAGCGCATTCGGCGCCTGACCGGCGTGTGTCGCGCACGCTCGGGCGAGCTGTTCTTCGTCGCGGGTGCGCGTTCGGGCGACCAAGCGCTCGGTTTGTCGCCCAAGCCCATGGGTCCGCTGGTGGAAGCGCTGCGCGCGGCCTATCCGCTGGACGAGCTGGGCACATTGCTGCGGGGCCTGGAGCACACCGCGCTGCGGCCCTCGGCGGCCTGCGCCGAGCTGCGCGGGCTGCTGTGCCTTTCGGCCGACGAGGCGTACGCCTTCGATCTATGCGTGCGCGGCGTAAAGCTGGGCCTGGTGCAGCGCGAGGCGCAGGCGCGTGGTCAGGGCTCGCTGCGCGCGGCGGCGTTCGCGGTTTTCGTCGGTTTGTCGGCCGGCGCGTTCGTGGCAGCATGAGGCGTGGCCTCCAGCTTGGCGACCTTGCTCGTGTCGTGTCCGGATCGCCGCGGCATCGTGGCGGCCCTGGCCCAGGTGCTGTACGGGCACGGCGCGAACATCCTCGACTCGGACCAACACACCGACACTGACGCCGGGCTGTTCTTCCAGCGGCTACGCTTCGACCTGGCCGAGCTGATGACAGACCGCGTCGCGCTGGAGCGTTCCATCTTGGAGCTGAGCGAGCGCTTCGGCATGCAATACCGATTGCTGTATGCCGAGCGTCGCAAGCGCCTGGCGATCTACGTCTCCAAGTACGATCACTGCCTGTACGATCTGCTGCTGCGACAACGAGCCGGTGAGCTGAACGCCGAGGTCGCGGCGGTCATCAGTAATCACCCGGACCTGGGTCACGTCGCCAGTCAGTTCGGCGTGCCGTTTCACGTGTTCGAGCGCGGCCCGCACGACAAGCTACAGCGCGAGCAAGAGGAACGAGCGCTGCTGGCCGAGCTGGACGTGGATCTGGTGGTGCTGGCCCGCTACATGCAGATCATGAGCGCAGAGTTCTGCGATGCTTTCGCGCAGCGCCTGATCAACATCCATCACTCGTTCTTGCCGGCCTTCGTGGGTGGCAAGCCCTACCACCAGGCCTTCGCACGGGGGGTGAAGCTGATCGGCGCGACCGCCCACTACGCCACGCCCGTGCTGGACGAAGGTCCGATCATCGAGCAAGACGTGGTGCGCGCCACGCACCGCGACAGTGTCGAGGACCTGGTACGCAAGGGCCGCGACCTGGAGAAAGTCGTGCTGGCGCGCGCCGTCCGCTCCCACCTCGACGACCGCATCCTGGTCTACGCCAACAAAACCGTCGTCTTCGACTGACGACTGCATAGCGCCCTCGCAGGGCGGGATTCACGGGGAGCCGTTAGGAGACTTTACGGCGAGCGCGATCGTTGAGCAGCGCGCGCCACGCTTCAATCCGGTTCAAGGCGTGCTCCGGCCATTCGAAGCGGGAGAGGCGGGCAAGCAGGTGCGGGGTGTGGTCGCCGGCGCGAATGCGCGGGCCAAACACGTCCGCTGCAGCCTCGATGTACTCGAACGCGCGCTCCGGACGGGAGCGCGAGTGCTCGTACCAGGCGCAGGTCAGCAGGT
>DATDEV010000570.1:0-5554 GCA_036522995.1 Polyangiaceae bacterium | reverse complement strand
GCTTTCACGGCCGGCTCGCGACGGATGTGCGCAAGGCCGGGCTCGAATACTCGCGGAGTCGGTTGGGGTGCATGGTCCGAGCCAAGGCACTCGAACGCATTCGCTGGCATCAGCAGCAGGGCGACGAGGTCGTGGTGGTTTCCGCGTCGCTCGACGTTTACCTAGCGGATTGGTGCCAGCAGCTCGGGGTCCAGCTGATTTGTAGCGAGCTCGAGCAGAATCAAGGTGTTCTGACCGGGCGCTACCGCGACGGGGACTGCACTGGACAGCAGAAGGCGCGCCGCGTCCGGCAGCGCTACGACTTGCGTGAGTTCGAGACCATCTACGCCTACGGTGACACCCCCGAGGACGAAGCAATGCTCGACTTGGCCACTCAGCGTTTCTACCGTTGGAGCGAGCTAGCGGACTGAACGTTGCGCGTGCCTCAAATCCCGAGCAATGCGCGCAGTCGCGCTTCGCCGGAGCGGCTCACCGGCACGGTTCGGCCGTCTTTCAGGACGGCCAGCTTGCTGCCCTGGCCCCAGGGCTCGATGCGCGCCACGCGGCTCACGTTGAGCAGGTACGAGCGGTGGACGCGCACGAACTGGCTCGGATCGAGGCTCGCTTCGAGGTGCTGCAGCGTCTGCTGCGTGAGCGAGGAGCGCGCGTCGTGAAATACCTCGACGTAGTCGTCTTGGCCGCGCACGTAGTCGATGCTGGCGGCGGGGATGATCAGGATCTCCGCGCCGTCTCGGATCACGAGACGCTGGAGGTGACTCTCCGGACCGCGAGCGGCCTGCGCCAGGGCCGGCGCCGCGACCGAGCGTAGCTCTCCTTCTGCAAGCCGAGTCTCGGCGCGCGCGAGTGCCTGGCTCAAGCGCTCGGCGGAAAATGGCTTCAGCAGGTAATCGACCGCGTGCACCTCGAACGCGCGCACGGCGTACTCGTCGAAAGCCGTCGTGAAGATGACCGCCAGCTCGGGCGCGATCAGGCCCAGCACCTCGAAACCGTCGAGCTTCGGCATCTGCACGTCGAGCAGCAGCAGATCTGGCTTCTGTTGCTGGGCAAGCTGCAGCGCTTCGAGGCCGTTTTTGGCCTGACCGATCACGCTCCAGCGCGGGTGCGCGCGCAGGTACTCGACGAGCAGTCGCCGGGCCGGCTCCTCGTCGTCGACGATCAGAACACGCCGCTCGGCGCTCGGCTTGGTCACGGCGCGGCCTCGGTATCCGGCGAGCCTGCCGGCAAGTCGAGCAGCACCAGGAAGCGCTCGGGGTCCTTCTCGATGCGCAGCGTTGCGTCGCTGCCGTATTGGGCGAACAGGCGCGCTCGCACGTTCGCCAGGCCGACCCCGCCCTCACGCGCGCGAGGCGCCGGGTCGACGCCATTTTCGAGCTCGAGCGACAGGCGCCCCCCGCGCCGCTGCGCGCGCACCCGCAGCGGGCGGGGCTCGTCGAGCGGAGCGATGGCGTGGGTCATGGCGTTCTCCACCAGCGGTTGTAGCAAGAGCGACGGGACGAGGCACGCAGCCGCCGCCTCGTCGAGCTCGAGGTCGACGCGGAGCCGCTCACCGAGGCGCAAGCCCTCCACCTTGAGGTAGCGCTCGCAGAGCGACCATTCCTCTCGCAGCGGGACGAGCGCCTGGTCCTGGGCGCGCAGCGTCCCCCGCAGGTATTCCGCCAGCAGGACGCAGGCCTCTCGCGCCTTGGCGGGGTCGTAGCCGATGAGCGCGCTCACCGTGTTCAAGCTGTTGAACAGAAAATGCGGATGAACCTGGGCCCTTAGCGCTTGAAGCTCGGCGCGTTGCGCGCTGCCGGCCAGGGCACTCTCTCGTTCGAGCGCCGCGTGCCGGAGCTCGAGCTCGGCGAGCACGTAGTGGAAGGTCGCGACCAGCAGGTAGAAGAGCGCTCCGACGCCGAAGAGCGCGCCCTCGCTCCGGCTCAGCTCGTGAGGGAGCCGATGCCATTCAGACAAGAGCCCGAGGGCCTCGGCGAGGAGCTTCGTCGTGGCAACGAAGAGCAAGCTCCAGACGGCCGCCGCCGCGCCGTGAATCGACAAGACGCGAAAGGTCCGGCCAGGCCGCAGCGGCAGCGCTCGACAGAGGTACCAGGTCGGCAGCGTGGCGAACGCAAAGCCGACGGTCGACACGAGCATCAGCGCGAGGCCGGCGAGCGGAGTCGCCGAATCGAGCAGCACGCACGGCACCACCGAAAGGCCCGCCCAGAACAGCAGGTAGGCCGGAAGCGGGCGGCGCGGAGCGAGCAGCGGATGCATGGATCTAAGGCCTTTTTGGCGCAGCTCGCTCAGTTCTGAACGCTGACCCCGCCGAGCGTGACGTTGCCGATGATGCGCAGGCGCGGCGCCGACGTCGCGCCCTGCGTAGAGCGGGTCGAATCATCGGCGCCACCCAGGAGCGGCATCACGTCGCAATGGACCTGCCAGGTGTCGGGCACGCGGATGTCGACGCCGCCCATGAGCACGCGAAGGGCCAAGACCGCGCCCTCCGGAGCGAGACGCGCCTGTCGCAAATCGAGCTCGACGCCACCCGCCGTGACGCCGAGCTCGCCGCCTTTCCAAGCTTGCGATTCGATCCGAAGCTGCGCTCCCGAGCAAATGTAATGGCGGCTGAGTCGATCCTGGTCTGCCGTTTCACCGAGCTCGGGCTCTGCCAAGGTCGAGTCGTCCCCGGGCGCCCGCTCGGCTCCGAAAGGCTGCTGGGGACCGGGCCCGTGGCTCTCTGGCTCGCGTCCACCGCGAAACAGGGCCCAGAGCCCGAGCAGCACCAGCAGCACGGGCCAGAGCCGAGTCACGGAGGAGGTGATGAAGCCCAGGTTTCCAGCCAGCAGCACTCCGCCCGTGGCGATGAACGCCAGCGCCAGGATCGCGCCCACGAAGCCGCTGGCGCGCAGCAGCACCGAGACGCCGATCAGCACGACGAACAAAGGCCAGAAGTCCAGGACTCGAACCTGCGCCGGCAACCAGCCGAGCTCACGTGCGAGCAGCCCGGCGCCGACGGAAACGAGCAGGAAGCCTGGCCAGAGTCCAGGCCACTTTTGGTTGTCTCGCATGGCGGCCTCCTATCTTACGCAGAGGCCGCCGGCGACGACCATGCCCGTCAGGCGCAGGCGCGGGATGGTGGCGCCCTCTGGGCTGAGCGCGGCCTCGCGCGCGGCTAGCGTATCTTGTATTCGGAAATCCATGATTGCCTCCCGAGCGGCCCGGAACTGAGCCGTTCGTGGATTCAACCTAAATGGCGCCGACCTGCCCCGCCCGGACTCATCGGCGAACGCGCGGAGACCACCGGTGAACGCCGGGCGCGAGCCGGCAGCCGCCAACCGAGAGGCTGGGCGAGGTGTGGCTGCTGGACGACAGTGGCCCGTCTCGAGCCTGCATCGAGGTGTGACTCCGTTGCCTCGGTGAAGCGCGCGTCGCTCGTCCGCCTGCGGGCACGAATCATCGAAAAATGCCGCTAGATGCGGCGATGTGGTGCAAAGTCGCCTACGCGGCACGGCGATTGCTACGGCTTCGACGTTCACAAACCGGAGGGAACGATCACGATGACGGCTCGCAAGTTGCGGACGGCCTTGAGCGTGCTTTTGTTTGGTTCTACGAGCGGAGGCTTGGCGCTCGCGCAGCAACCTGCGCCAGCAGCGGCGGCGCCACCTGCGCCCGCCGCGACACCAGCTCCACCAGCGGCTGCCGCGCCCCCTGCGCCGGTCGCTGCAGCGCCGACAGCCGCAGCGCCGGCGCAACCAGCGCCCGTCGCTCCGCCCGGCTACATGCTGGTGCCGATCACCAATCCGTCGGCCGCGCCGACGAGTTACGCCGTGCAGTATCCGCAGGCGCGCGGCGCCTTGCCGCCCGGCATGGAGTTGCCGTACGAGGAAGGTGACACCATTCCAGACGGCTACCGGCTGCGCTCGCAACCGCGACGAGGCTTGATCGTCGCCGGCTCGATCGTGACTGGCGTGCCTTGGGTGCTCAGCGTCACCAGCGCTGTCGGCGCCGATTTCGACGACAAAAGTGGCTTTTTGCTCGTGCCCGTCGTGGGTCCTTGGCTGATGCTGCTCGCGGGGGGGGCGAGCGACTCTCCCTGCGAGCTCACCAGTGGTTGCGTCCAGGAAAACTCGGCTGAGCGCGCGATGATCGTGTTCGACGGCCTGCTGCAGACCGCCGGCGCCGCCATGTTCGTCGCGGGCATCGCGTTCCCGCGCAAGCGCCTGGTGAGGAACGACGTCACGGTGTCGCTGGTTCCCGCGCAGCTCGGTCGCGACGGGTACGGACTCGGCGCCGTCGGAACTTTCTGAGGCGTCGGTCGTCCAGCGCCGTGACGGTCGTGGCTGACTTGAGCAGCTGGTGGTCGTCGAGCTTCCAGACGAATTCTCGCCTAAGTCGATTCGCGACGCGTTGGTTACTCCCGCACGCGCTGGCGGCGGGCTAAGCAGGGTGGATGAAGCTCGGAATCATCGGCGCCGGTGCCATGGGAACGACGCTGGCGCGTCACTTGCTCGGGCTCGGGCACGAGGTCGCGATTTCAGGCTCACGAGGCGCTGGCAGCGTGACCGCGCTCGCGGCCAGAATCGGGGCGATCCCCGCGTCGGTGCAGGACGCCGCCAACCTCGGGGAAGTCGTGATCCTCGCGATCCCGACCAAGGCCGTGTTGCAGCTGCCGCAGGAGTTGTTTGCGCACCTTCCGAGCAGCGTCGTCGTGGTCGACGCCGGCAACTACCACCCGGAGCTACGTGATGGGCGCATCGACGGCATCGAGCAGGGGCTGCCGGACAGCCAATGGGTCGCGCAGCAGATTGGGCGCCCCGTGATCAAGGCGTTCAACAACATCCTGGCCACGAGCCTGCTCGAGAAGAACGTTCCGCGGGGGGCGCCGGGGCGGATTGCGCTCCCGGTTGCTGGGGACGCGCAGGAAGCCAGGGCAGCCGTGCTTCGCCTCGTCGACGCCATCGGCTTCGACCCGGTCGACGCCGGGGACCTGCAAAGCTCCTGGCGACAAGGCACCGGAACGCCTGCCTACTGCCAGGACCTGGACTCCGCCTCGCTGCGGCGCGCGCTCGCCGAAGCGGAGCGCAGTCGCGTCAACGAGTACCGTGCTCAACGGGAAGCGCATCTGAAAAGCTTTCTCGCAGCTCAGTTGGCCGTCCCGTCACCTGTCTATTGACTGGTTCTCGGCGGACTATGCCCGCAGCGCCGCGAGCGCTTGGGTCCATTTGGCCAGCGCGTCGAGCATCGACTTGGCGCTGGCTTCTTGCTGCTCGCTGGCGTTGAACCGGCCTTCGGGGTCGATGTTGTGAAGGAAGAGCGGCGCCACCACGGACTCGAACAATGCCACCATCTTGAGCGCGGCCAGCATCGGCTTCACCATCTGGACGGCCCGCGTACCGCCGGCAGGGCCACCGTAGCTCACGAAGCCGACCGGCTTGTGCGCCCACTCCTGCGCCAGGTAGACGAGGGCGTTGATGAGCGATGGTGGGGTGCCGTGGTCGTATTCGGGTGTGACGAATACGAAGGCGTCGGCCGCGTCGACCTTCGCGCTCCAGCGCTTCGTGTGCGCGTGCTCGTATTG
>DATDEV010000569.1:0-3241 GCA_036522995.1 Polyangiaceae bacterium | reverse complement strand
AGAGGCCGTTCCCGACACTTCCCTCCCCTGACGACCTGGCCCCTATTCGCGATTGACGCTCGACCTCCGGGGACCGCCCGCAGAGTTGGTGCTCCAACCAGAAAAGTTCTCGAAGAGACCCGAAGACGCTCGGCCAGCGCTAACTTATGCCTGCTTCACGCAGGAATCGACGCTCGACCGCCGCATAATCCACGCTGAGGTCGAGGCGCGCCAGCACCGAGTAAAAGCCGAACTGGAGCCGGTTCATGAACAGCATGCCCGTCGGCAGCGGCACGAAGCTCTTGTCCTTGGCCCACAGCTGCGCCTTCACGTTGCCTATGTCTTCCACCAAGGACGTCGCGAACTTGGTGGTGATGTGAAACGGCGAGCCGAACACCGGCTCGAAACAGCGGCGCGAGTAGGCGGCCGCCGCCTCTTCGTACGAGCCGCCCTTCGACTCGAGAATCAGTGCCGCTGCTCGCCTGAACGCCGGCTCGTCACGCCGCAGCGCTGCTAGGTGCAGCTCACGCGCGTGCACCAGGCGGGGCGGCGTGATCGGCTGCACGCAACCGAAGTCGAGAAATATCACCGACCCGTCCGGCTGGAACAGGTAGTTGCCCGGATGCGGATCGGCATTGAACATGCCGCCCACCAGGTTGCCCTTGAACACGAAGCGCCACAGCGTTTCTGCATAGCGGCGGCGCAGGTCCTCGCCTGCCAGCGCCGCCTCGTCGAGCGAGGCTCCGCTCACCAGCTCCATGGTCAGCACCCGCCGCGCGGAGCGCTCGCGCACCACGCGCGGAATGCGAATCATGTCATCGCCCCGATGCAACTCCGAGAACTGCTCTTGGCGGTCTGCCTCCAGCCGGTAGTCGAGCTCTTCGCGAAAGCGCGTCTTTACCTCGTCGAGCACGGCGCTGGAGTTGAGCGCGCGCGGCCCGAGCGCGCCGATGAACCCCTCCAGCAAGCTCACGTTCGACAGATCGCTTTCGATGGCGCGTTCGATGCCCGGATGCTGCACCTTGACCGCCACGGCCTGGCCGTTGGGCAACCTGGCGCGGTGAACCTGCCCGATCGACGCGCTGGCGAACGGCTCGGGCTCCCAGGCGTCGAACAGGCGCTCCATGCTCGCACCCAGCTCGACCTCGACTTGCTCGCGGATGGCATCGGGCGACGAGTGCGGCGCGGCGCTGCGCAGAGTACCCAGCGCTTTCTCGTACACCGCGCGGTGCGTTTCCGGAACGAAGCCGTCGACGTAGCTCACGGTCTGACCCAGCTTGGCGGCCAGACCGCGCAGATTGCCGAGCACCTCGGCGGTGCGTTCCGCGACCCGCTCGGAGCCCTTGGCCACCAGCAGATCGACCGACGCCCGAGCGCCCACGCCTGCTAACTGGACGAAGCGTCCCAGACGACCAGTGGGTAGGTCGTCTTTGGACATGCTCAGCCGCGGCTCGCCACGAACGCCGCGAACACCACCACCAGATAAGGCATCGAAGCCAGAAACAGACGGCGCGCCCAGCGCTCTGGCTCGAGCCGCCCTCGCCCGTTGATGGCCACGGCCAGGAAAGCCAAGGAGGACAGCACAGCGATCACGCCGTAGGCCAGGCCAGCCAGGCC
Source organism: Polyangiaceae bacterium (assembly GCA_036522995.1). Taxonomy (GTDB): domain Bacteria; phylum Myxococcota_A; class Polyangia; order Polyangiales; family Polyangiaceae; genus PMG-095. Next base: position 1,645 of record DATDEV010000569.1, on the reverse strand, counting down.
CAGTAGCCACGGCGCCACCGCCACTACGAACAGCAGCACCGAGTAGTAGAGGATGGCGCGCTCGGTAGCAGCTCGCCCGGCCACGTTGGGCAGAACCTGGAGCCCGGCGCGCGCGTATTCGGGTGCTCGAAAGCTCGCGATCGCGAGGAAATGGGGCAATTGCCAGACCAGCAAGATGCCGAACAGCGCGAGCGCTTCGTACGACAGGCTGCCGGTCACGGCGGCGCAGCCCATCAGCGGGGGAATGGCACCGGGCACGGCGCCCACGTGCAGCGACCAGGTAGTGATGCGCTTGAGCGGTGTGTAGGCGAGCACGTACGTCGACAGCGCGATCCAGCCGAGCAGCGCCGACAGTGAGCTGACAGATGTTGCCAGCAGGGTTAGGCCGACGGTCGCGAGCAGCGCACCGAAGCCGAGCACCATCTCCGAGCTCAGGCGGCCGGTCGGCAGGGGGCGGCGGCGTGTGCGCGTCATGAGCGCATCGGAGTCGCGCTCGAGCCACATGTTGAAGGCGTTGGCCGCGCCCACGACGCAGGCCGTGGCAAACATCGCCAGTAGCAGCCGCAGCGGCTCGATGCGCGAAGGCACCAGCAGCGCTCCCGACAACATCGTCACCATCACCAGCGTGGTCACGCTGGGCTTGGTCAGCTCGAGCAGTGCCCCCAGCTGAGCGCGCGAGCCGAAAGGCAGCAGGCTACGGGTGGGCGCCGCGACCGGGGCGAGCACCGACGAGTCAGGCGGCGTCATTCGTCGCGCCCCTCCGAAGCGGCACTCGACTCACCCTTGGCCGGCAAAAGTTTGGGCTCTTTCTGGACGAGTTCGGGCGGGTCATGGCTGGGGATTACTGGGTCGCTGGCGGCGGCGGCTCGCTTCACGTGGCGAACCGCCTCCCCCAGGCCCTTGCCGGCGGCGCTGATACGGCTACCGCCGAACAGCAGAAACAACAGCAGGGCGAGCAGGAGGAGCGACACAAATCGGGAAGTTCCCCGCCAGTACCATCAGCCGGATGGGCCAGCAATCCGAATCAAAACGCGATGAAAGAACTGAACAATTTGGGGCCGCGCGCCAGCAGCAAGCTCAGCCCACCGAGCGCCACGACCGCGGCCAGGGCAGGGCCCACGTAGCTCGCCGCGGGTGCCCCCTCCTGGTCGAGCGAGATCACGAAGGCCGCCGCCACAGCGCCCGGCAGCGCGAAAACGAGCGCCCTCAACCAGCGTGCCCACCAGCGAGGGCTGGGCGCGGCCGCCGCGACCAAGGGCGGTGACCACCACAGCACTGCGGCGAGCGATAGCCCGGCGCCGACCGCACACAGCAGTGCCAGGCGCAGCAGCGGCGACAGGCGAGAGGATCGCGTCCAGGCAGGCAGGCCCGTGACGGTGGCCTGGTCGGCCTTCAAGTGAACGTTGAGCGAGCGCTTGGCGTCGAGCGCGAGACCCTGCATGTGCGCGCGGCGCAGATCTTCCGAAAAGCGCAGCTCGCGCATGGCCACCCGAACCGCGCCAACGCCGGGCATCGGCCCTTCGATGCGCTGCGGATTCTCGCAGCGCACGTCGAGGCCCAAGAGCGGGACCGTCACGCGGCTGCCCGGAGTCACACAGCTGTCTCGGGCGCGCTCGACGAGGTCGTTGGCGAGCGCACCCGGCCG
>DATDEV010000568.1:0-2048 GCA_036522995.1 Polyangiaceae bacterium | reverse complement strand
CCGACATCGTCTCGCGTGTGGCCGAGACCGACGCCAACGTGCTGATCACGGGCGAGTCCGGCACCGGCAAGGAGCTAGTGGCGCGGGCGCTGCACGAGCGCAGCGGCAGGCGCGGACCGTTCTTGGCCATCAACTGCGCCGCCGTGCCCGAGACGCTGCTGGAGAGCGAGCTGTTCGGTCACACGCGAGGTGCGTTTACCGATGCGCGTACCTCGCGTAGCGGTCTGTTCGTAGAAGCCAACCAGGGCACGCTGTTCCTGGACGAGATCGGCGAGATGCCGCTGGGCATGCAGGCGAAAATGCTGCGCGCCTTGCAGGAACGCAAAGTGCGCCCGCTCGGCTCTTCGCAGGAAATTCCCTTCGATGCGCGCATTTTGGCAGCCACCAATCGCGACCTCGAGGCCGAGGTCAACACCAAGCGTTTCCGCGAGGATCTGTTCTATCGCATCAACGTGGTGCGCGTGGACGTGCCGCCGCTGCGCAAGCGCGGCAACGACGCGCTCACGCTTTCGCAATTCTTCCTGGAGCGGGCAGCGCAGCGCTCGGGCAAGAACGTCAACCGCCTGGGTAAGACCGTGGCGGAGCACATCATGGGCTATGACTGGCCAGGAAACGTGCGTGAGCTCGAGAACTGCATGGAGCGCGCAGTGGCGCTTGCTCGCTTCGACGAGATCACTTCCGACGACCTGCCTGCCAAAATTCGCGATCACCGCCCGACCGAGGTCTACGCGCTGAGCGACGACCCGACCGAGCTGCCCAGCATGGACGTCGTGGAAGAGCGCTACATCCGCAAGGTGCTGGCGGCAGTTGGCGGCAACAAGACGCTCGCCGCCAAGGTGCTCGGCTTCGACCGGCGGACGCTGTACCGCAAGCTCAAGCAGCAGCAGAGCTGAGCTGGCTTGGCCGGCGTGCCGCGCGGCCGCATGCGGCGCGGCGCGGCGAAGGTGAACGGACGGTCGTGGTGCGCTAGCGCGCGTTCTGCAGGTTCCAAGCCGCGACCCAGGCCGGCAGCTCCGGACCCCGTCCGCTTTGGCCGATGGCGTCGAGTAGCTCGCGCGAGGGCACGGTGCCGCCCTGGCGTTTGAGGAAGCGCGAGCGCACGACGGCTTCTGCCACGAGCTCGCTACCACGCAGGAAATGGTGCTGAATCAGGATGGCTTTGTCGTCCCAGCCGATGACCGTGGTCTCGACATCGAAGCGCTGAAACAGTTGCAGCGAGCGACGAAAGCGGATCGTCTGTGCGGCGACCACCGGATACCAACGCTTGCGGCGCAAGATGGGCGCGATGCCGGAGCGCAGCAGCAGGTCGACCCGCGCCACGTCGAGCATCGACAAGTAAACACCGTTGTTGACGTGCCCCAGCACGTCCAAGTCCGGGGGCCAGACCAGGAAGCGCTTGCGGCTCGGACCGAGCGCGCCACAGCGCGGCCTGGCCCAGGCGGTGAGCAGCAGCAGCAACAGCCTGAGAAATAGATTCACTTTTCTGCCGCACCTTGCAGTTGGCCGTCGACCAGCGTCCACACCTCGTCCGACAGCGCTTCGGCCAGGCGCAGATCGTGAGTCACGAGCAGCAACGTCAAGGCGTCGTTCGATGCTTTGACCAGCTGCCGCAGCAGCCGGCCCATCTCGTCGCGCGTCTGCTGATCGAGCGCGCTGGTCGGCTCGTCGAGCAGTAGCACCTTGGCGTCTTGCGCCAGGGCGCGGGCCAGCGCGACGCGCTGCTTCTGCCCGCCGGAAAGCTCGTGCGGCCTGGAGGCGGCGCGATCGGCCAGCCCCACCTGCTCGAGCAGTGCGCGTGCGCTGCGTTCGGCGTCGGCGCGCGCGCGCTTGCGCACGACCACCGGCGCCAGGCACAGGTTGTCGAGCACCGACAGGTGCGGGAACAGCTGATAGTCCTGAAATACCATGCCCACGTCGAAGCGCAGGCGGGTGTGCATGGCATCGCTCGAGCCGGGCTCGAGCCGATGGCCGGCGATATCGACGCTGCCGGCGTCGATACTCTCGAAGCCGTTCAGGCAGCGCAGCAGGGTGGTCTTGCCGGAGCCCGA
>DATDEV010000567.1:0-6000 GCA_036522995.1 Polyangiaceae bacterium | reverse complement strand
CCACGCCTTGGTCTTTGGTCACACTGAGGCGGACCGAGCCTCATCGGCTTCGGCGCGGCGGCGGTTGCGCGGTAGACTCGGGCGATGTTGGATTTCGAGCTCGCGCGCCGGCGCATCCTCGCGCAGGCGACGCCCCTTTCCAGCGAGCTTTTGCCGCTGGTTGAAGCGGATGCGCGCGTTTTGGCAACCGACGTCGTTTCCGAGCTCGACCTGCCAGCTTTCGACTACAGCGCGATGGATGGCTACGCGGTCGCGGCGGGCGGCCTGCAGGGCAGCGGACCCTGGCGACTGCGCGTGAGCGTCGAGCAGCGCGCCGGCGCAGCGCCGGCAGAGCTGGCGCACGGCACGGCCGCGCGCATTTTCACCGGCGCGCCGTTGCCGCTGGCTGCTGACGCCGTGGTGATGCAGGAAGACACGGAGCGCGACGCCGAGCACGTGGTTCTGAAGCGGGCGCCTGCACCGGGTAGCCACGTGCGGCGGCGTGGGGAAGATCTCGCGCGCGGCACGCTTGCGCTCGCGCGCGGCACGCGCCTCAATCCATTTCGCATCGGCGTGCTGGCAGCGCTGGATCGAAGTGAGGCCTGCGTGGTCAGGCGACCCAAGGTGTCGCTACTTTGCACGGGCGACGAGCTGCGCGATCCCGGCAGCGCGCCCCGCCCCGGCTCGATTCCCGACTCCAACGGTCCGAGCTTGCTGGCGCTCGCGCGTCGCGCCGGCGCCGACGTCGAGCTGCTGCCGCGCACCGGCGACGAGCTGGAGCAAACGCGGGCTGCAGTGCGCCGCGCGCTGCAAGGGAGCGACGTGCTGCTGACCGTGGGCGGCGTGAGCGTCGGTGACCACGACGTCGTCAAGCAAGCGCTCGAAGCCGAGGGCGTGACGATCGACTTTTGGAAGGTGAAGATCAAACCCGGCAAGCCGCTGGCCTTTGGTCGTCTCGGCGAGCGCTGGGTCCTCGGCCTACCGGGCAACCCGGTGTCGGCACAGCTGACTCTGGCCCTGTTCGGGCTGCCGCTGCTGCGCGCGCTGCAGGGCGACGCGCGACCGTTCCCGCCCACCGAGCGCGTGCGACTGGCCAGCGCCATCAAGCAAAAACCCGGACGCATGGGCTTTTACCGCGCGCGCCTCGAAGCAGGCGTGGCTCACGTGCACGAAAATCAGGCGTCCGGCGCGCCTACCAGCATGGCCAATGCAGACGTGCTGGTGGTGGTGCCAGCCGACGTGGATGGCATCGCCGCCGGCGACGAAGCCGACGCGCTGAGGCTCGCCGACTTGTGACGGGCGCGTCCTTACCGCTGGTGGGGCTGTTCGTAGGCGGGCAGGGCACGCGCATGGGCGGCGTAGCCAAGGGCTTGCTCAAGCTGCCAGGCTCCGGGCAGAGCTTGCTGGAGCGCCTGCTCGGTGAGGTGCGGCAAGCGCTGCCGGGCGCCCAGCCAGTGCTGGTGGGCTCGGCGACCGCCTATGCGGCACTCGGGCTCGAAGCAGTGCCGGATCGCCCGGCGGGCGTGGGGCCGCTCGGCGGGCTGATCGCCCTGCTGGCGCACGCCCAGGCGCGAGGCGACAGCCAGGTTCTGGCGTTGGCGTGCGATCTGCCACGGCTCGACGCAGCGCTGATCGGGCGGCTGGTCGGCGCCGATGCCGCCGCCAGCGCGGTCGTGACAGCTCAGGGAAATGTGCGCAATCCGCTGGTGGCGCGCTACGCGGTCGAGCCCGCCAGCGCGGCCGCGGCCAGCGCGCTCGCCGCGGGCAAGCGCTCGCTGCAGGCGGTGCTCGATCGCCTGCAGCCGCCGCCCACGAGCTTGGCGCTCTCCGCCGAGGAAGAAGCCCTGCTCGACGACTGGGACACGCCGAGCGACATGCACTGACACAACTCAGTCAGTCGTTGGCACGAACAGATCGCGATCGGCGAGAGTGGCCATAACCCAACGCGAAAAACCGGCGGGGCCGGCGCCCGCTTCGGCCTACTGCTGCGCGTGCGGATGCTCGTGAGCGTGCTCGTGCTCGTCGCCGACGCAGCGCGCGTCTTCCCAGCCCACCCAGTAGGGGCCGTCCGGGCCGTGCTCGCGCTTCCAGATCGGCACGCGCTGCTTGATGCGATCGATCAAGGCGCGACACGCGGCAAAGGCCTCGCCTCGGTGCACGGCGCCCGCCGCGCACACCACCGCCACGTCACCCACGCTCAGCGCGCCGATGCGGTGCAGCGCTGCCAAGCGGACGCCAGGCAGCTCACGCGCGATCTCGAGCGCGATGCGCTCCATCTCCTTTTCGGCCATCGAGACGTAGGCGTGGTACTCGAGGCGTGTGACTGCGCGACCCGCGTTGTGATCGCGCACGACGCCCACGAACAGGTCGATGCCGCCCACGTCGGGCGCCGACACCGCCGCAGTCGCTTCGGCCACCGACAGCGGCGCGTCCAGCACGCGAAACAGGCTCACTCCGCCCTGCCCTTCGGCTCGGCGAGCTCGGCGGGCACCGGCACGCGGTAGTCGCCGCCCTGCCCGCCCGACTTTTGCAGCAGTCGCGTGGGGCCGATCTGCATGCCGCGATCGAAGGCCTTGAGCATGTCGTACACCGTGAGCGCCGCCACCGACGCTGCCGTGAGCGCCTCCATCTCCACGCCCGTGCGATCGAAGCACTCCACCGTGACCTCCACGTCGATGGCCCGTGCTTGCTCGACCAATGCGAGCTGCACGTCGATGCGCGTGAGCGACAGCGGATGGCAAAGCGGGATCAGCTCGGAGGTGCGCTTGGCCGCCATGATCGCCGCCACACGGGCGGTGCCGAGCACATCACCCTTGGGCGCGTTGTGCTGGCTGGCGCGCTCGAACGCCTCGGCGTTCATGCTCACGCGGCTCTGAGCCTGGGCGCGCCGCAAGCTGGGTTGCTTGCCGCCGACCGAGACCATGCGCACGCCACCCTGCGGCGCCACGTGGCTGGAGAAGGCGCTGGCACCGATGATTTCGGCGTACGCGGCGACCCGCCGCTCCGGCTGCTTGCCGAGCGCGACCTTGGCCAGGGCGTAGCGCTCGAGCGAGCTCAGCGCCGACCAGCTCGCCGGCGGAATCGCGCAGTCCGGACCGAAGGCGGCGACGACGGCATCGCTGGGCGCGAGCCGTGAGGGATCCGGGCTCGGCTCGATCGCCAACGCCGCCGGGCGACCGTGGTCGATCAACCGCAGCGTGGCGACCAGGTCGACCTGCTCCTGGCTGCCCAGCTCGACCAGCGCCTGGCGCTCGGCCAGGGAAAGCGAGCGAAACCCCTCCAGCGAAAGCTTGCGCCCGGTGAGGTCGAGCGCGCGCCGGGCCGCAAGCGGCACCAGCTCCAGCTCGGAACCGATGCCGTCGAATTCGAACAACTTCACGCCGCCGAGTATAGCGTCATTCGGCAGGCACGGCGTCCGGAGCGACCGCCGGCTGCGCCGGCTCCTCACCCCGCCCGAAGCTCACCACCGCCGCCAGCGTAGCTGCGACCAGCACCGCGCCGCCGAGCCAGAGCAGCCCGAGCTCGGTGCTGGTCGAGTTGTTGCGAAAGAGCAGACCTGCCAGCACGGCGCCCACGTTGCCGCCCGCGCCGACGATGCCGGCCACCGCGCCCACGCCGTTGGGCTTGATGAAGGGCACGACCGAATAGGTGGCGCCGGCTGCGACGTGCACGAACAGGCCGAACGTCACCAGCGCGATGGCGGCCGGCACGACGCTATCCATGCGCGAGAACAGCACCAGGCCCAAGCCTTCGGCCAGCAGCATCGCGGTCAGGAAGCGGCCGCGCCCATCGAGCCCAAAGCGCCGCCCGGCCCGATCACCCAGGTAGCCCCCCAGCGAGCGGGCGAAGATGGCGAGCACGCCGAAGCTGCCTGCAAGCATCCCCGCTTGTCCCAACCCGAGCCCAAACCGGTCGTGAAAGTAGCTGGCTGCAATGTTGTGGATGGTCAGCTCGACGCCGAAGCAGGCGCCGTAGCCCACGAACAGCGCCCACACGCGCGGGTCACGCGCCGCCTCGAGCAGGGAGCCCTTGGACTTGCCGGTCAGCGCCTTGGCGTCTTTGCTCTGCGGGGAGTCTTGCGTGAAGCGCAGGTAGAGCACCGACATCACCAGCATCAGGCTGCCGGGCAGGATCATGGCGTAGCGCCACGCGCCGGCTTGAGCGACGCCCAGCGTCACCAGCAGCGCCACGACCAGCGGCATCACCATCTGCGTGACGCCGCCGCCCAGGTTGCCCCAGCCGGCCGTAGTCGCGTTGGCGGTGCCGACCACGTTCGGCGCGAACATGGCCGAGGTGTGATACTGCGTGATCACGAACGAAGCGCCGACCAGGCCGATCAGCAGCCGGCACACCAGGAACGAGCTGTAGTCCTGCACCAGGCCCACGCCCATCACCGGCAGCGCGCCCAGCGCCAGTAGCCCAGCATAGACTCGCCGCGGTCCGAGCTTGTCGCACAGGTAGCCAACCAGCAGCCGAGCGAAGATGGTGCCCGCCACCGAAGCGATCACACTGTCGGCGACCTGCGCCTGAGTCAGGTGCAGATCGGCGCGCACCAGCGGCATCAGCGGTGCCAGGCCAAACCAGCCGAAAAAGCAGAGAAAAAACGCAACCCACGTCATGTGGAACGCCCGCATGGGGGGCGTATCGAAACTGAACAGGCGAATCTTGGTGGCTTTCATGTGCGATCACTCGGCGGCAGACTGGGCTTCGTCACTGTGCTCACAACGCGCTTTCACCGGCATGAGCTTCTCGATGTCGGCTTCACTCGGTAGCTCCAGGTAAATGTCGTCGCCCTCGATCTTGACCGGGAAGGTGCGCACCTTGAGCTGATCACCGCTCAGGCATTCGCCAGTGGTCAGCGAGAACGTCTTCTTGTGTTGCGGGCAAGCGACCTTTGGGATGCCGTTTTGATCGCCGATCAGGCCGCGCGCTAGCACCATGTCCTGCATGTGCGGGCACTGGTTCTGGCAGGCGTACCACTCGCCACGCGATGCGAAATTGTAGAGCGCGAGCTGAGCATGCCCGTAGCGGATGGCGATCCCGCCGTCCGCCGGCACGTCGCCCACGCTGGCGACCTTGACCCACGCCGTGTGAATCAGCGGCAGGTGGCGGCGATCGCGGATCGTCGGAGCGGCAGGCGTCTTGTCCCAATCACGCGGGCGGAACTGGCCGCGCTCCTCGACCAGAGCGATCGTGTCGTCGGCGTCCTTGGTATTGCCGAAATGGCGGAATTTGGCGCGCCGAGCCGGATCCTTGATCGTCTCCGTCCACTCGCAGCGGTAGGTGTCGACCAGGTACTGCATCTCGCGCTCGAGCTCCTCGCAGATGCCGAGCTTGTCGCTTACGATCACGTCGCGCAGCTGCTGGATGCCACCGTCCATCTTATCGAGCCAGGTGGAGGTACGGGTCAGGCGATCGGCGGTGCGGATGTAGAACATCAGGAAGCGGTCGACGTACTTCAGCGCCAGCTCTTCGCTCAGATCCGCTTCCAGCAAGTCGGCGTGGCGGGGCTTGGCGCCGCCGTTGCCGCACACGTACAGGTTCCAGCCCTTCTCGGTCGCGATCAGACCGAAGTCCTTGCTCTGAGCCTCGGCGCACTCGCGCACGCAGCCGCTGACCGCGCTCTTCAGCTTGTGCGGCGCGCGGATGCCCTTGTAGCGCTCCTCCACGCGAATCGCGAAGCTCACCGAATCCTGCACGCCGAAGCGGCACCAGGTGCTGCCGACGCAGCTCTTCACGGTGCGCAGGGCCTTGCCATAGGCGTGGCCACTCTCGAAGCCGGCCTGCACCAGCTCGTCCCAGATCTCGGGCAGCTGCTCGACGCGCGCGCCGAACATGTCGATGCGCTGGCCGCCGGTGATCTTGGTGTAAAGCTTGTATTTTTGCGCGATTTCGCCCAGCTTGATCAGCTTCTCGGGGGTGATTTCGCCGGCCGGAATGCGCGGCACCACCGAGTACAGGCCGGTACGCTGCAGGTTGGCCAGGTAGCGATCGTTGGAGTCCTGCAGCGTGTCGTGCTGC
>DATDEV010000566.1:0-9303 GCA_036522995.1 Polyangiaceae bacterium | reverse complement strand
AGCTTCTCGGTTTTTCCCGACGGCAAGCTGGAGCTCGAGGCCGAGGCGAAGCGTGTGAACCTGGCCAAGGCCGAGCGCCTGCGCGCCTACTTCGAAGGCAGTGGCTACGCCGACATGCGCGTGCGAGCCGTGCTCGATCGCGGCCGGCTCGACAGCAAGCTCACGCTCGAGGTGCGTGAGCTCGCTTACCAGGGGGCCAGCTTGAAGAGCGGGCGCTTGGTCGCCAGCGTGCGCGGCCCAGTCGAGCGGCCCGAGCAGCTGGGGCTCGACCTCAAGCTCACCGGCAAGGGGCTGACCGGCGGCGGTGTCGGTTTCGACGACGTGGAGGTCACGGCACGCGGGGCCCTGCTGGCTCCCAACGTGACCGCGTCGCTCAGCGGGGAAAACGGGCCGAGCGTGGACGCGCAAGCCACGGTGGCGCTGGCCAACCCGGTATCGATCCGCGAGCTGACACTCGGGGTCCAGCGCAATGGCGTGGAGGTCCGGGCCTTCGTCGCGCAGCTCGATCTGGGGGCCGAGCGCGTGGTGCTGCGCGATTTTCAGCTGCGCGGCGCCTCGGGCCAGCTGAAAGGCGATGCCAAGCTCGACCATGGCGAGCTGGCGGTCACGGCGCACGGCAAAGACGTCGACTTGTCCGCCTTCTCGCGCGTGCTCGGGCTGCCCCGGGGCACGTTCGAAGGCCTGCTCAGCCTCGACGTGGCAATCCTGGCCGACAGACGCACGCAATCGGGCAATGTGGACCTCTCCCTGCGCCAGGGCTCCTTCGCCCAGCTCGGCGGCGTTTCCGGACAGCTCCGCGCCAAGCTCGACGGTGAGCGACTGACCGGCGACCTCAACGGCAAAGTCGAAACACTCGGCTCCTTCTCGGCTGGCTGGGACACACGGCTGGCGGGGCGCCCCGTCAACCGGGCAGCATTCGAGCAAGCTACCGGCACGGCCAAGCTGGCGCTCAAGGACGTCACGCTCGAATACCTCGGCCAGCTCATGCCCGACGCCAACGTGGACGTGGGCGGCACGGCGTCGGCCTCGCTCGAGCTCTCGCGTCAGGACGGGCGCGCCGTGCCCGACCTGGAAGCGTCGGTCGAGACGCACGACCTGCATGTCACCATCGCGCAGCCGCAGGGGCCAGCGCACGAGATCAGCCGCATCGAGCTGCTCTCGACGCTGACGCACACGGGTGCCACGGGCAGCACCGCGCTGTCGTTCGGCGCCACCCGTGACGGCCAGCGCTTGCTCTCGTCCACTACCGAGATGACGCTCGACCTCGAGGCGGCGCTCGATGGTCGCGAGCCGCTGCAGGCTCAGGTCGAGCAGCATCCCCTGCTGATCAAGGCGATCGTAAGCGAGCTCCAGCTGGACAGCCTGCCCGACGGGCTGCGACAGCCCGGCCTGCGCGGCACGGTGCGGCTGGAGGGCACGCTGCGCGGCACTCTGCGCGAGCCGACCGCGACGCTGGCAGTGCGTGCGGCGGGCATGCGCTTTGCGCCCGGCGATCGCAGCGAGCCGATCGACCTGTGCGCGACGGCCGAGTATGCCAAGGCCAGCGGCGCGTTCACGGTGGGAGCCGAGGCCTTCCTGCCTCCGGGCATCGACCTGCGCCGCGGAGCCTGCACGGGCAAGCGCATCGCGACCGCGCGCTGGTCGGGCCTGATGCCGCTCGGCGAGCGCGGCTACGTGGGCTGGACCGGCACCCTGCTCGGTGCGCTCGAAAACATGCCACTGGCGGTGATCCCGCCCCTGGCCAAAGCGGGTGTTACCGGCACCATCGACGGCCGCATGCTGCTCGATCGCAGCGGCGCCCAGCCGAGCGCCTCGGTCGAGCTGGCGCTCAAAGGGGTCAAGGTCGATGAACTGGTGGTAGGTGACGGCAGCATCGGGCTGCGCTCGAGCGATAAGCGCGCGCGCGTGGAGTTCGTGCTCCGCCACGGGGGCTCTGCGCTGGAAGGTCAGCTCAATGCCGGCTTGCTGTGGCCGACCGATGTGCCCGAGATCGATTCGGCCCAGCCCATCGACGTCTCGGTCCGTGCCAGCCATCTGCAGGCCTCGGTGCTCGAGCCATTCGTGGAAGGCGCTCTGGGTGAGCTGGGCGGGATCCTGGACATCAACCTGAACGCGCGCCTGGACGCGCTCACCCCCGGCAAGACCGAACGCACGCTGGACAATATCGACGGACGGATCAGCCTCAAGGACGGCGCATTCTTGCTGACGGGGCTCGGTTTCCGCTTGCGCGACGTCGACTTCACGGCCACCGCCACCCGCGACGGCAAGCTCACCCTGATCGAAATCCCGGCCTTCGCCGCCAGCGCCAACGCCCGAACCCGGAACATGAGCGCCTTCGTGCGGCTGCAGCTGCAAGGCCTCAGTCTGGAAGGCGGCCAGGCGCGCGTGAGCCTGACCAACCTGCCCCTGGTCATCGACGGCGTCACGCGCGCCAACGCCGACGCCCGCTTCAGCATCGACTTGCAGCGCAAGCCCGAGAAGATGCTCACCCAGATCACCTTCGAGAAGCTGCAAGCCAAGCTGCTCAAGGAGTCGACCCGCGAGCTGGTCGAGCTCAAAGAGCACCCCAATGTCGTGGTGCTCCAGCCGCTGGCAGAGCCCAAGGCGCGGCGCGACGAGGACGCCATACCCTGGCATTTCGTGATCCACCTGGGTGAAAATGCCAAGGTGGTGCGGACCGGTATGCTCGACGTGACGCTGACCGGCGATCCCAATGTGGTTCTGGCACAAGAGCTCGGCGTCACCGGCGCTATCCACCTGCGCCGCGGCGGCGCAGTGCAGATGCTGGGCAAGATCTTCCTCATCGAAGGCGGCGGCGTGTTCTTCGACAGCGCGGACGCCGCGGACCCCCGTCTAGACGTGCAGGCCAGCTGGCGCGCTCCCGACGGCGACACGTTGTTCCTGTTCGTCACCGGTACTGCTTCCAAGCCCAAGCTGCGCTTCGATCGACCCGACGAGCAGGCCTGGGCCATGCTGCTCGGCGGCGACGCCTCGGACATCACGACGGCCGCGCTCGACACGCTGCTGGCCGACACGCCGCTAGCCGGCGTGTCGGTGCGCAAGTCCTCGGCAGAAGACGACGAACAGGGCGCCACCTACACCGCCTCGTACCGGCTCGGCGAGAAGATCATCGTCGAAGGCAACTACCAGGAGGCGCAGTCGACCGGTGCCTATCAGACCGAGGCGGGCGTGGGCGCTGCCGTGGACTGGCGCATGACCAAGAGTTGGTCCTTGCGCGGTCAGCTGGGCACGATCGGCACCGGCGTGGATCTGCTTTATCAGTACCGCTACTAACCCCGTGAACCCGCCCTAACCATGAACGACGACTCGCTGCGGTCCGACGCCGGGCCTTCTAGGACATGACCGACTCCGACGGGCAAACTGCGCTCGTCGCTTCGAGTGCCTGCTGTCCTCGCTGCCAGGGACAGCTGGGCACTCGCGGAGATGCGCTGGCCTGCTTGGCTTGCCAGGCCATTTTTGAGAACCTCGGTCCGCTGCCCATGCTCGTCTCCGATCGCACGAGCCTGGTGCGCCAGTGGCGGCAGGACCTAGCCGCGTTCGAGGTGATGATGGAGCGGACTCGACTCGAGCTCGACGCGGAGCTCGGGCGTTTCGATATGCTGGCCAGCACGCGCCAGCGGCTAGAACGCATCGCCAGTGCCAACCACACCAATCGAGCGACCGTCTCGGCTCTTTTCGCCGACGTCGGCTTGACTGCCGACCCCATCGCGCTGCAGCGCGCCGACCAGCTGGGCGCCGAGAGCACGCGCATCGTTCGTTACTTCGAGCAAGTGCTGCGTGATTGGGGCTGGCCAGGCTCAGCTCAGAACCACGCTAGCCTCGAGCGTCTGACGAGTGTCGCGGGGCACGAGATGAAACTGGGGCGCACGCTGGTGCTGGGCGCTGGCGCCGGGCGGTTGGCCTACGACCTGCATCATGCGCTCTCCCCCGAGCTTACGCTGGCGCTCGACCTCGATCCCTTCGTGCTGCTGGTTGCGCACTCCGCACTGTTCGGGAGCGGCGCTGCTCTGATCGAAACCCCCATCGACCCCGCTGGCCCGAACGACGCTGCCCTGCCTCGCGAGCTGCGGCGCGATGGCAATCAGCCGAAAAATTTCGCGCTGCTCCTGGCGGACGCTTTCGAGCCCCCCTTCGAGGCAGCCACCTTCGACACTGTCGTGACGCCCTGGTTCATCGACGTCGCGGCGGAAGATTTTCGCGACGTGCTCGGGCTGGTTTCGTACTTGCTCCGGCCAGGAGGTCGCTGGCTCAACGACGGGCCGCTGCTCTACGAAACGTCGAGCTTCGATCTGCGCTTCTCCAGGCAAGAGGTCTTGGAGCTGCTGGAGCTAGCTGGCTTTCGCGTCGACGCGCATACCGCAAGCGAGATGACCTACTTGCGTTCTCCAGCTTCGGCGCACGCCCGCACGGAATCCGTGCTCACCTTCAGCGCCGGCAAGCTAGCTAGCCCCGCCTCTGACGGCGGCGCGCCCGTGCCGAGTTGGGTTATTTTGCGCCACCTGAAGGTTCCGGCGTTCGTGCAATCCGTGCCCAGCGGTCCCCCCGTCGTCGCGAAGGTGCTGAGCTTGGTGGACGGCGCGCGCTCGATCACCGACATCGCCGAGATTATCGCGCAGCTACTCCAGCCACCACCTGGCATGACCGTGGTCGACATCGTGAGCGGTCTGCTGCTCAATGCCTATCGGGACCTTCGCCGAGGCTGAGGATCTCGTGCGGTATCGACAGACCGTGCCCGTTCCCGCTCTCTACGCAGCGCACACGAAGTCGCGCAGCTCCGTCATCCCCATCTCGGCCAGCGCCGCGCGGATCTCGCTGCGCGCCGTCAGGCCCGCTACCGAGACCACCAGTGGCTCGCGCGGCAGCGTGCGCAGCGCCTCGGGCGGCACCACCCGCACTTTCCGAATCAATTGCCCGAGCCGCCCTGGATGCAGCTCGACGATTGCGGCCGGATGCTTGTCGCGGCGAGCCAGCGCTGCAGCCAGCGCCTTACCGGTGTCGCCGAAGCCCCACAGCACGTAGCTCTGCCTGGCGCGCAAGAAGCCGCGCGCCAGGTACTCGGCCTTGCACTCCACGAACGCTGCTTGGGCGTAGCGCTGCGAGCTACGCGAAAGGCGTCCGGCCCCGTCCCGCCAGTGCAGTAGTCGCTCCGGTACCACGCCCAGCGGCTCGCCCGCCTCGAGCAGTCGCAGCACCAGATCGTAGTCTTCCGGCCATGGGCATTCGCGATAGCCGTGAGCTCGCAGCACCTGCCGCCTAACCATCAGCGTCGGGTGCGCCAGCGGACACTCGACGAAGGCTTCACGTCGCAGCTCGTGACTGCTTCGGATCGCGTTGAGCCAAGCTTCGTAGTCACGCAGCCCGTTGGTCATCGCCGCGCGCGGAAATAGCCGCACGTGACAGCCCACGGCCGAAAGCTCCGGCTGTCGCTCGAGCGCGCCGAGCTGCAGCGCCAGCCGGCGGCGCTGCATCAGGTCGTCGGCGTCCATGCGCGCCACCAGCTCTGCCCTGCACTGCTCTAGCCCGGCCTGGAGCGCGGACACGATGCCGCCGTGCGGAAGCGCAAGCACGCGGAAGCGCGGGTCGCCCGCTTCGGCCTGGCGCGCCAGCTCGAGCGTGCCGTCGCTCGAGCCATCGTCGACGATCAGGCACTCCCAGCTCGACTCGGTCTGGCGGCGCACGCTAGCGAGCGCGGCCCCCAGCGTGGCAGCCGCATCGAACGCGGGCAGCAAGACCGAAACTAGCGGGCGCACCTGCCCCCATTTAGCGCCTTTCGTGACCCAGTACGACTAGCGCGAGGCGCTCACCTGGTCGAGTAGCTCGAATAGCATTTCCGGGGCAATCGGCTTCACTAGGTGGTGATCGAAGCCGGACGCGCGAGTCCGCTGAACGTCCTCTTTCATGCCCCACCCGGTGAGCGCAATCATCACGGGCCTGTACCCGAGGCGGAGCGCCCGAACGCGCTTGCACACTTCCAAGCCGTCCATCTGCGGCAGCCCAATGTCACACAGGATGATGCTCGGCAGTCGCTCCAGGATGAGAGCCAAGCCATCCGAGCCGGTGTGCGCGACGCTCGGGATGAAGCCCCGGCTCTCCAGCGAGAGCGCCAGCATTTCGGCAGAATCTCGATTGTCCTCGATGACGACGACGTTGACCGCAAGGCCTCGCGTCGAGCTCACCGGCCTCGACGCGACGGGTGACGAGACGTCTTCGCTGCCTGTCGTTGCAGGTAGTGAGAATTCGAACGCGCTGCCCTTGCCGATGCCGTCGCTGTGAGCAGTCAACTGCCCGTCGTGCATTTCGGCCAGCTTGCGCGATAGCGCCAGCCCGATGCCCAGACCACCAGTCGACCCCCCGGCGGCTGCTTCGATGCGGGTGAACATCTGGAAGACGTTCACCAGCTGCTCGGCTGCAATCCCAACGCCCGTGTCGACCACACGAATCAGCGCGCGACGACCAGCCAGGCTCAGCTGGACCTGGATCGGTCCGCCCTCCGGCGTGAACTTCGCGGCGTTGTGCAGCAAGTTGCCGACGATCTGCGCGACCCGGATCGGGTCTGCCGAGGCAAAAATGCCGTCATCCAGCTGCGCAGAGGCGGTTTGTCGGCGCTGCTGGAAGAACGGACGACACGTGTCGATGGCGGTGCGGATCGCTTCCGCGAGGTTGGTGCGTTCCTTCCTGAGCTCGAGCTTGCCGCCGCTGATCCTGGCGACATCCAGCAGGTCGTCGATCAGTCGAACCATGTGATCGAGCTGTCGATTCATGACCGACAGGGTCTTGGTCGTTTCGCTCAAACCCAAGCGCTGCAAAAGATCGATGCCCATGCGCAGCGGGGCGAGCGGGTTGCGCAGCTCGTGCGCCAAGGTCGCGAGAAATTCGTCCTTTTGCTGAGCGGCCAGCTGCAAGGCGGCTTCCGACTTTTCGAGCTCGGCGGTGCGCTCTTGCACGCGCGCTTCGAGCGTCTCGTTCAGCTCGGCCAGAGCCCGGGTCTTGCGAAACAAGTCAGCGAAGACAGCCACCTTGCGGCGCAGGATTTCCGGATTGATGGGCTTCGTGAGGTAGTCCACGGCGCCTGCGCCGTAGCCCGCAATCACTTCCTGCTCCGCCCCGACGTGCGCCGTGAGAAACAGAATCGGTATCTCGCTGAACTGCTTGCGGCCCTTGATCAACCGGGCAAGCTCCACGCCGCCCACCTCGGGCATGTGGATATCGAGCACGATGGCGGCAATATCGTACTTCAACAGGGCCCGCAGGGCGTCGTCTGCCCCGCCCGCGCGAATCAGCCGGTACCCGCGATCCGACAAGATCACTTCGAGCACGTCGAGGTTGCGAGGCTCGTCGTCGACCAGCAGAATGTCGATCGCTTGCTGCATCGGCGAATCCTTCATGCTCGCGGCAGGCGGACCACGAAGCGCGTACCGGCTGCGTCGCTGTGCGCCGTGATGCTGCCGCCGTGGGCGCTGACGATCTGCTCGGCGATGTATAACCCGAGCCCCACGCCGCCCTGCGTCGAGCCAGTGACCCTTCGAAACGGCAAGAAGAGCTGAGACAGGATCTCGGGCGGGATGGCCTTGCCGACATTGCTGACACTGAGCTCCACGCTGCCCGCGTCGTTGCCGTCGAGCCTGACGAGAACCGGCGCGCTGGCATCACCGTGCTCGATGGCGTTGCAGAGCAGGTTGGTGCACACCTGGGCCAGACGATCCGGATCCCAGCTGCCAACACAATCGCCCGACGCTTGCAGGTCGAAATGCCTACCCGCGTGCGCCGCGCGCATTTCTTCGACGATGCCGAGCGCGGCGGCCGCCAGATCGGTTTTCGCGCGCACGACCGGCATGCCGGTTTCGGGTCGAATGCGCGTAAAGTCGAGCAGCTCGGCGATCATCCGCTTCATGCGCCCTGCGGCGCGAGTCTGGATCTGTGCCGTTCTTGCCAATGGCGAATCCGTCAGCGCGTTGGCCAGCGCGCCGTTGGACATGAAGATGGCATTGAGCGGCTGTCGCAGGTCGTGCGCGAGCATGCCCATGAATCGCTCGCGAAAGTCGGCTTCGACGCGCAGCTGCTGCTCGGTGACGCGCAGCTTGGTGTGCAAGGCTGCCGAGCGCACCAGCGCGGCCACCCGCGCGTTGAGCTCGGAGCTCAAGAAGGGCTTGCGCACGAAATCGTTGGCGCCGGCCGCGAGCCCTTCCAGCAAGCTTTCGTTCGTGCCCGTCGCGGTCAGGATCAGAATCGGCAGCTGGGCCGCGTCCAGCGATTGGCGGACGAAGCGGCACACGTCGACGCCCGACATGTCTGGCATGTGCCAGTCGAGCACCAGGAGCTGTGGCGCCTCGCCCAGCGCCAGGGTCTCGAGCATCGCGGCCCCGCCGTCGAAAACGGTTACTTCGAAGCGCGACGAAAGGGCTTCCATACAGGCTTCGCCCTGCAGCCGACTGTCGTCGACGACCCAAACCACGGCTCGCTCGGGGGCCTCAGTCACGGGCGCTGCTCCGTGCGGCTCTACCGCTGACCTTGGCAACCGCATGGATCAAGTCGGCCGGCTCGACGGGCTTGGTCACGTAGGCATCGAAGCCTGCGAGCAGCGATTGAGCACGGTCCTCCGTGCGCGCATAGGCGGTCATGGCAACGGCAGGCAGGCTGCCACCACCAGCGCTGGCGCGCGACCGCACCTTGCGCAGCAGTGAAAGCCCGTCTTCATCGGGCATACCGAGGTCCGAGAGGAGCACATCCGGCAAACGACGGTCCAAGGTGGCCAGGGCTTGGCTGGCGCTCGCTACCGTCTCGACCCGAGCGCCGTGCTGACGCAGCAGCAAAGCCGTCACCTCGCGTCCGTCGTCATCGTCGTCGACCAGCAGAACGTCGAGCCCTTCGAGCACGTTCGCCGATGCCACGGGTAGCCAGCTGGCTCGCCGTGGCGAGGTGGCGGCGACCGGGCTTTTCATGCACGGCACGAAGACCCTGAACGTGGCACCCAGGCCAAGCCCCGCGCTCTCTGCGCTGACTTGCCCGCCGTGCAGCTCGACCAAATGCCGCACGATGGCCAAACCCAAACCCAGGCCCCCATGGCTCCTGGTGAAGCTCGACTCGGCTTGCTTGAAGCGATCGAAGATGTGCGGCAGCGTCTCCGCCGCAATGCCCTGACCGTCGTCGCGAACCGTGAGCTCCAGGCCTGCGTCGACGGGACGCAAGGCGACGTCGATGTGGCCGCCGGCGGGCGTGAATTTGAGGGCATTCGCCAGCAGATTCCACACGATCTGCTGCAGCCGGCTGGCATCTCCCAGGGTT
>DATDEV010000565.1:0-2627 GCA_036522995.1 Polyangiaceae bacterium | reverse complement strand
CTGAGATTCGCGGGGGATGGCGTCATCACAGCAGATGAAGAGCATCCGCAGCAGGTCGTCCCGTACTTCGCCTGGAAAGTACGAAGCCGTAGGGCCATCGGCCTCCCGGGCGAGAGCCAGGGCGGCTTGCTCAAGAATCTGAAGGCGGCCAGCATCCCGCCGCAGCTCTCCGATCAGCTGATGTGAGCGGGCACCGCGATCCGCGCACAGACGGTGAAGAGCGCCAGGCGGCAGTGGGCGCCGTTCACCGTTCACCGGCAGGTAGCTGGGCCGGATCGGCGCTGGCGGGCTAGGACGCGCGACCGCCAAAATTAGCGAAGGCCCGGGAGCTGCAACTCTCGAGCCTTCTGGATCTCCGAAGCCGTCGGAGGACTGCACCTTCATCACGGCCTGAGCTCCATGTCCAGTAATCGGCGGTTCGGAGCCGGTGAGTGCGGAGAGCTTTCGAGTCGTCGTTTGTGGTCGGTGCCACGTTCAGCTTCGGCTTTGCGCTCGATGTGATCGAGGGCGCCGCTTTTGCGCTGGCTGCGTTCCTGAGCAGCGCCGGGAATCAGTGCGGCGCGCTGGGGCCGCGTATCGCGTCAAGCATCGCAGCCGCGTCCTGCAGTCGACGCGGCAAGCGCGCTATCGCGATCGGCACGCCAACTTTTCGGCGCCGATAGTGACGCATCAATCGGTGACGCAAGCGGTGGCCTCGGCCAGTTCTCCGGTCGCGCTGGAGGTCGACTCCAGCGGAAAGGACCGGGATGACGAATCGAGACGAAGCGACGACTACTGCTCGTTATGCGGCGCGGTGCTGCCCATGTGGGCGCTTCGGGCACCGAGGCGCTGGCGGGGCGCCCGGCGTGTGCCGCGGCCACCGCGAGGCCCACCGGGTTGATCAGCGACGGGGGGTGTCATGATCCCCAAGGACGTCGAGGCGGATATTCTGCGCCTCTTCCACGCCGAGAAATGGCGCGTTGGCACGATCGCATGCCAGCTCGGCGTGCATCACACGACCGTCCAGCGGGTGCTTCGGCACGCTGGCGTCGAGGCCAAGGAGCTCTCGTCACGGCCTTCGATGGCCGACCCGTTCGTGCCGTTCATCGTCGAGCAGCTTGGAAAGTACGAGGGCCTGTGCTCGAGCCGGTTGTTCGAGATGGTCAAGGAGCGCGGCTACCCGGGCGGAGCCGATCACTTTCGTCGCGTCGTCGGCCGGCACCGGCCGCGCAAGCCCGCCGAGGCTTTCTTGCGTCTCAAAACACTGCCGGGCGAGCAGGCGCAGGTCGACTGGGCGCACTTCGGCAAGCTTCAGGTGGGCCGCGCCGAGCGCACCCTCTGGGCCTTCGTGATGGTGCTCAGCTACTCGCGGCAGGTGTTTTTGCGCTTCTTTCTGGGCGCGTCCATGCCCTTCTTCGTGCGCGGACATGTCGACGGCTTCGCCTTCTTCGGCGGCGTGCCGCGCGTGCTGCTCTACGACAATCTCAAAAGCGCGGTGCTCGAGCGGCACGGCGACGCCATTCGTTTCAATCCGCGGCTGCTCGAGCTCGCCGCGTACTACCGCTTCGAGCCCAGGCCCGTCGCCGTGGCGCGCGGCAACGAGAAAGGCCGCGTCGAGCGCGCCATCCGCTACGTCCGAGACGCATTTTTCGCAGCTCGGACGTTTACAGACGTAGCCGACCTCAATCGCCAAGCCCACGAATGGTCGACGACCCGCTCGGCGGACCGCCTCTGGGTCGAGGACCGAGCGCGCACCGTCCGTGATGCCTTTGATGACGAGAAGGGCAAGCTGCTGGCACTGCCAGAGCAGCCGTTCCCGGTCGTCGAGCGCCTCGACGTCGAAATCGGCAAGACCCCCTACGCGCGCTTCGATCTCAACGACTACTCCGTGCCTCACGACCGGACGCAGCGCACGCTGACCGTGCTCGCCGACCTCGACACCGTGCGCATCGCCGAAGGCAACCACGTGGTGGCCACGCATGCTCGGTCTTGGGACCGGGCCCAGCAGTTCGAAACACCCGAGCATTTGCAGCATTTAGTCCTCGAAAAGAAGCGCGCTCGCCAGCACCGCGGGCTCGATCGTCTCGCCAAAGCCGCGCCCAGCAGCCAGGCGTTCCTTCGCTGCTTGGCCGAGCGCGGTGAAAATCTCGGCAGCAACACCTCCAGGCTGCTGCAGCTGCTTGATGGCGCTGGCGCCGACGCACTCGAAGGCGCACTCGTCGAAGTGCTGGAGCGCAACACAGCCCACATCGGCGCCGTCCGCCAGGTGATCGACAAGCACCGCTCTGACCGCGGCCTGCCACCGGCCATGACCCTCCCGCTCGCTCCCAGCGAGCACCGCGACCTCGTCATCATCCCGCACCCACTCTCTACCTACGACGCCCTCAAGAAGGATGGCAGCCATGACAACTGACCTCACCCCCACAGAATTGAAATCTCGCCTCAAAGCCCTCGGACTGTTCGGCCTCATTGGCTGCTGCGACGAGATCATCGACAAGCCCTGGCTGCGAGAAGTCCTCGCCATCGAGGAGCGCGAGCGGCAAAAGCGCGGCTTCGAGCGCCGCGCACGCGACGCGCACGTCGGCGCCACCAAGCCCATGGTCGACTTCGACTGGACCTGGCCCAAGAAGATCGATCGCCAGGCAATC
>DATDEV010000564.1:0-7336 GCA_036522995.1 Polyangiaceae bacterium | reverse complement strand
AGGACCTGTATCAGCAGGGCCGCGACAATCAGAAGCGCACCAACATCTTGATCGGTGTCACCGCGGGCGTTGGCGTAGCGACCGCTGCGATCGGCATTTTTTTCACCGACTGGAGTGGTGGCAAGAGCGCTTCGAAGGCAGCCGCGCAGCCCACGCGCCCCCGATTGAACGTCAGCCCCTGGGCGTCGCTCGATGGCGGCGGTCTGCAGGCGGTCGGAAGGTTCTGAGGCAGTAAAGTGGCCGCGAAGCTCTTCGATCCCGCGGGAGGTCGCCAGCGCGTCGATCGCTACGAGCTGATGGGCGAGATCGCGTCCGGAGGCATGGCCACGGTGTACCTGGCGCGCCTGACGGGTATGGGCGGCTTCCAGCGCTTCGTCGCGATGAAGCGCCTGCACCCGCACCTGGCTAGCGAGAAAGAGTTCGTCGAGATGTTCCTCGACGAGGCGCGCATCGCGGCCCGCATCCACCATCCCAACGTGGTGCCGATCCTCGAGGTGGGTGCCAGCCAGGTTGGCTACTACCTGGTCATGGAATACATCGAGGGCGATACCCTCGCGCGCCTGCTCGCGCGCGCTGCCAGCACGGGCAAGCGCCTACCGGTGTCGATCGCGCTACGCATCGCCATCGACACGCTCTCCGGTCTGCACGCCGCGCACGAGCTGCACGATGACACCAATCAGCCCGTCAACCTCGTGCACCGCGACGTTTCGCCGCAGAATGTGCTGGTCGGTCAGGACGGCATCGCTCGCATCACCGACTTCGGCGTGGCGCGCGCGGCGAGCCGCCTGACCGCGACACGCGTCGGTCAGCTCAAGGGCAAGATCGCCTACATGGCGCCCGAGCAGGCGGCGGGCTCCGAGGATCTCGATCGGCGTGCGGACGTGTTTTCGGCGGGTATCGTGGTCTGGGAAGCGCTGGCCCAAAAGCGACTCTTCAAGGCCGAGAACGAGGCCGCCACGCTCTCGCGCGTCATCTCCGAGCCGGTGCCGCTCTTGTTTCAGGTCTCGCCCCAGGTCAGCAAGGAGGTCAGCGGCGTCGTGATGCGCGCGCTCGACCGCGATCCCGACAAGCGCTATCTGACCTGTGCCGCGTTCGCCGACGCCCTCGAAGCAGCGGCGGCGCTCAAGGACAAGGTTGCCACGCCGCGAGAGCTGGCCGCCTACGTCAACGAAGTCATCGGGCAAGACATCGCCCAGCAACGCGACAACGTGCGCTCCTGGCTCGCGCACAGCGAGCCAACGGGTACCAACGCGCACGAGCTGCCGTCGGGCGTGCTGCCTTCGTCGAGCGTCTCGGCGGCGGCCATGTCGATCCCGGGCTTCATCGAAGCGTCGCGCAGCGGGGTCTCGGGGTCGCTGTCCACGGTCGCAGCGCCCCAGCGCTCGCGCGCGCCGCTCGTGATGGGCGCTCTGCTGCTCATGGGCCTGCTCGCCGGTGGCGGTTTCGTGCTGACGCGCACTGCCCGCTCGGTTGGCGCCGGGGCCGCCGCGCCGGCGGAGACCCGCGTCACGCCGCCCGCCCCCGCGCCGGTCGCTCCGCCCCCCGCGCCGGTCGACCCGGCAACGGCCGCGCTACCTGTCTCAGCGCTTCCTCCCGCCACACCGGCCAGCGCGCTCGGGGTCATCCCTCCGGCCGGCCGCGCCACGGGGCCGAGCACCGCCAAACCGAGGCGGAAAAAATCCTCGGATGACGTGAACTTGCGCAATCCGTATCGGTGAGTCGCACGGCCTCTAGGCGCTGGCGTTGACAGAGCGCGGAGCGGCTGCTAGTTGTCCGCCGCCCCAGCCCTGACCTTAGCGCGAAGTAGTGCCGTACTTTCGCGGGGTTAGGCAGCGAGCGAGCTGCTGGTCCCCTTGGCCGTAAAACGAGTCTGCATCTTCACAGGGAACGCGAATCCCGAACTGGCGAGCGAGATCGCGAAGCATCTCGACACTCCGCTCGGAGAGGCGCGCGTGTCGCGCTTCAGCGACGCGGAGACGTTCTGCGAGATCCGCGAGAACGTGCGCGGCCTCGACGTGTACATCGTGCAGCCGACGTCCTCGCCGGTGAACGATAACTTGATGGAGCTGCTGATCATGTGTGACGCCCTGCGTCGCGCTTCGGCAGCCTCCATCACCGCCGTCATCCCGTACTACGGCTACGCGCGTCAGGACCGCAAGGTCGCGCCCCGCACTCCGATCACCTCCAAGCTGGTGGCCGATCTGCTGGTGGCGGCGGGCGTTTCGCGCGTGGTGTGCGTCGACCTGCACGCCGGTCAAATCCAGGGATTTTTCAACATTCCGTTCGATCACTTGTATGCGCTGCCGGTGTTCCTGACGGACTACCTGGAGCACACGTTCGATCACACGAGCGTGTTCGTGTCACCGGACGCGGGCGGCGTGGAGCGCACCCGCGCTTACTCCAAGCGGGTCGGCGCCTCGCTGGCCATCATCGACAAGCGGCGCGAGCGCGCCAACGTCAGTGAGGTCATGCACCTGATCGGTGACGTGCGTGACAAGGACTGCATCATCGTCGACGACTTGATCGACACGGCCGGCACGCTGTGCAACGCCGCGCGTGCGGTCAAGGACGGCGGAGCCCGCCGCGTTTTCGCCTGCGCCACGCACGGCGTGCTCAGCGGGCCGGCGGTGCAGCGTATCGAGGAGTCGCCGCTCGAGCAGGTGGTGGTCACCAACTCGATCGCTCCCTCCGCCGAGACCCGCGCCAGCAAGAAGATCCGTTACATCTCGATTGCACGCCTACTCGGCGAGGCAATTCGGCGCATCCACAACAGTGATTCGGTGAGCTCGCTCTTCGTGTGAGCGGGTCTCAAATAGCGGTGGTTGGGCGGTTTCCCCGCTGACCCACCAAAGGTAGAAACGAAGATGGAATCGATCAAAGTCAACGCAAGCCGTCGCAGCGAAAGCGGCAAGGGTGTGGCCAGCCGCCTCCGTGCCAGCGGCAAGATCCCGGCCGTGGCCTACGGCAAGCAGCTGCCGGCGCAGAGCCTGGCCGTGGCGCCGGAAGCGCTCAAGGCGGTCTTCGCCAGCGCTTGGGGCAGCAACAACGTCGTCGAGCTCGATGTCGAGGGTAAGGACAAGCTCACCGTTCTGCTGCGTGACTACCAGTACCACCCCGTGTCGCGTGAGCTCTTGCACGCTGACTTCGTGCAAATCCATCTCGATCAGCCGGTCGACGTCGAAGTGCCGCTCGAGCTGCCCGGCAAGCCAGCTGGCGTGGTCAAGGGCGGCATCCTGCGCCAGGTGTTCCGCAAGCTGCCGATCCGCGCGCTGCCGAACGACATCCCGGTCAAGATCGTGCACGACGTCACGGCGCTCGACCTGGACGGTCACATCGCTCCCAAGGATTTGACGCTGCCGGCGGGGGTCTCGGTGCGGCTGCCGCCGGAGCAGACCATCGCGGCCATCGTGCACGAGGTCGTGCGCGAGGAAGAGACCACCACTCCGGCGGCCGGTGCAGCTCCTGCTGCCGGTGCGGCGGCGGCGGCTCCTGCGGCTGGTGCGGCCGCGGCCAAGGCCCCCGAGAAGAAGTAAATCGTGTTGCTGATCGTGGGGCTCGGTAACCCCGGGCCTCGCTATCAAGCCACACGGCACAACGTCGGCTTCCGCGTCGTGGACGAGCTGGCGCGCCAGTGCGGCGTGGCGCCGTCGGCGTTTCGTGGGCGTTTTCACGGCGAAATCGCCGGCTGCCGCCTCGGCAGCGAGGAGCTGCTGCTGCTCCGCCCGCAGACGTTCATGAACGACTCGGGCCGGAGCGTGCAGGCCACCTGCGCCTTCTACAAGATCAAGCCCAGCGAGCTGATCGTCGCCCACGACGAGCTCGACCTGGCGCTGGCCGACGTGCGGCTGAAGAAGGGCGGGGGAGACGGGGGCAACCGCGGGGTGCGCTCGATCACGGCCGCCCTCGGCCCCGACTACATCCGCATCCGCCTCGGAATCGGTCGTCCGCCCCCTGACTTTGGGGGTGACCCGGCAGATTTCGTGCTACAAGCCTTCGCCTCCACGGAGCTGGTGATCGTCGAACAGATGCTCGCTCGCGCCACGGAGGCGGTCTCGCTAGTGACGAGCCTCGGGCTCGAGAAAGCGATGAACCGTATCAATCAGCGGCCCGTGCGCTGACTGGCAACGCAACCACTTCAGGGAGCGGGCCAGCAACTCCTTGCTCCAGGCTGTGACCCTCGCGAAATCGCGAGGGCAACACGACGGGGCCCTCGGTCCAAAAGGAGACCACAATCGAATGGCACAAGCACAAGCAGCGGGCCTACACGCCCGCGAATACGAAACCATCTACGTCCTGCGCCCCGACGTCGCTCGTGAGAGCCAGGAAAAGATCGCCCAGCGCATGGGTGAGGCAGTCACCCGCGAGGGTGGCAAGATGACGACCATCGAAAACTGGGGTCGTCGCCAGTTGGCCTACGCGGTCAAGAAGGCCAAGCGCGGCGTGTACGTCTACGTCAAGTACGTGGGCGGCGGCGCTGCGGTGGCGGAGGTCGAGCGCAACCTGCGCATGCTCGACGACGTGCTCAAGTACCAGACGGTGCAGGTGCGCGACGACGTCGACGCTTCCACCGTCACGGTGGACGCCGAGGCGCTCAAGTTCGAGGCCGTCGATCTGCCGGGTGAGGACGAGGTCGAAGAGACCATCGAGCGCAAGCTCGGCTTCGAGGGCGGGATGGATCGCCATTCGCGCGACGAGTTGCCCGCTGACGAAGAGGATTTCGAGAACCCCCTGGCTGACAACTCGGAGGATGCGTGATGCGAGAGCAAACTCGAGACCGTGGTGACCGCGACATGCGCGGTGACAACGAAGGCCTGGCCAACGGTGGACGCCGTCCGCGTCGCCGTGGCTGCACTTACTGCTCCGACGACGCGGTGCCGGTGGATTACAAGGATCCCCAAGGCCTGCGCTACTTCGTCACCGAGCGCGGCAAGATCGTCCCGCGCCGTATCTCCGGGCTCTGCGCGAAGCATCAGCGCAGCGTTCAGCTGGCAGTCAAGCGCGCGCGTAACATCGCGCTCTTGCCCTTCACCTCCAACGACTGAGGGCGAGGCAATAGAAGACCATGGCTACTCAGATCAAGGTTTTGCTGAAGAACGACGTGCCCAGCCTGGGCGCGGGCGGCGAGGTGGTGCGCGTGCGCCCCGGCTTCGCGCGGAACTTCCTGTTGCCGCGTGGGCTCGCGGTGCCGGCTACGGCCGGTAACCTGGCTCGCGTCGACGACTTGAAGCGTCAGGTCGCCTCGGAAGCCAAGCAAGAGCTCGAGCTCGCAAACGCCCTCGCTGCTCAAATCGCTGCGGCGAGCGTGAGCATCGAGCGCGCGGTCGGTGAGGAGGGCAAGATGTACGGGTCGGTGACGACCAAGGACATCGAAGACGCGTTCGCCAAGGCAGGCGTGAAGCTCGATCGCAAAAAGATCGTCCTCGCGGATCCGATCAAGTCGGTCGGTTCGTTCGAGGTGCCGATCAAATTGCACGCGGCCGTGACTGCCCAGCTCAAGGTTAGCGTGCTCAAAAGCAGCGTCGCGAAAAAGTGACGCGCTGAGCCGAGAGCGTTGACAGGCCGCGCTCACTCGTGAGAGTGTCCGCGGCTCGCGATAGACCCCGGATGCCGAAAGGCTTCCGGGGTTTCGTGTTTTCTGGGCTCGAGTCTGTGGGCAAGCTCTGGAGGATCCAGTGGAAAAGGTGAGCTTGGACGGTGGATTCTTCTGTCATTTCGAATGTTTGTCCCATGAGCTGAGCGCGCGTTCAGCCCTGGTGATAAGCTGGAGTAGCGGTGCATGGTGAGCCTGGCAGAACAAATTCGACCAGCACCCGAGCAGGCCTCGGGACGCGTGCCTCCCAGCGATCTGGATGCCGAGGCGGCGGTGCTCAGCGCCATCCTGCTCGATCCCGACTCGTTCGACCGGGTGCAGGAGATCCTGCAGCCGATGCATTTCTATGCCGACGCGAATCGCCGCATCTACGAGGCGGTGGTCGACCTGACCAGCAACGGCAGGCCGGTCGACATCGTTTCGGTGGCCGGCTTCTTGCGCGACAAGGGTCGCCTGCAGCAGGTCGGCGGCTCACCCTACCTGGCTCAGCTGTCCGACGCGACGCCTGCCGTGGCGCACGTCGAGGCGCACGCCAAGGTGATCCGCGAGAAGTGGCGCGTGCGGCAGCTGATCTCGACGTGCCAACGCTTCGCCGCGGAGGGCTACTCCGATTACGGCGAGGTGCAGGGCTTCATCGATCAAGCCGAGCAGGCGGTGTTCGACATCGCGCGCATTGCGGAATCTTCCACCATCGTGCCGCTGAAGGACGCGGTGAAGGGTGCGTTCAAGATCCTGGCCGATGCGGCTCAGCGCGGCGGCGGCATCACCGGCATCGAGAGCGGCTTCACGCTGTTCGACAAGCAGTGCTCCGGTCTGCACTCCGGCGATCTGTACATCGTGGCTGCTCGCCCCGGCATGGGTAAGACCTCGTTTGCCCTGAATCTGGCCATCAACGTCGCTCGTCCCCGGCAGCTCGAAGTGAGCGGCGAGAACGAACCGTATCTGGAAGCGCCGGTGGAAGAGCCGGGCTACGGCGTGCTGTTTTGCTCGCTGGAAATGCCACGCGAGCAGCTGGCAGCGCGCCTTTTGTCATCGGAAGCGCGCGTCGACATGCAGAAGATCCGTAGCGGTCGCATGCAGCGCGAGGATTGGAACAAGCTGACGGACGCCGCGGCACGTCTCGGGCGCCTGCCGCTATGGCTCGACGACACGCCTGCGCTCACGCTGCTCGACCTGCGCGCGAAGATTCGCCGCCTGCAGGCCGAGATCAACCGCGGCGGTGAGACCAGCATGCCCGCGAAGAAGCTCGGCTTGGTGGTGATCGACTACTTGCAGCTGATGCAGGGTCGTCGCGACGCGGGCAGCCGCGAGCAGGAGATCAGCGAGCTGTCGCGCGGTCTCAAGGGCATGGCCAAGGAGATGGGCGTGCCGGTGATCGCGCTATCGCAGCTCAATCGCGCTGTCGAAACGCGCAATACCAAGGACAAGCGGCCGCAGCTGAGCGACTTGCGTGAGTCCGGCGCCATCGAGCAGGACGCCGACACCATCATCTTCGTGTACCGCGACGAGTATTACTTCCGCGATAGCCCCGACAAGGGCGTGGCCGAGCTGATCGTGGCCAAGCAACGCAACGGCCCCACCGGCAAGGTGATGGTCAAGTTCACCGCCGAGTACACGCGCTTCGACAACCTGGCGGCCGACGAATACAGCTTCGACGACCTCGACGAATTCAACCCCGGCGCCGGCGCCTAACGACCCCGCGCGAGCGAGATTTTTTCACAGGAAGATCAGAAGGACAGAAGGGAT
>DATDEV010000563.1:0-3154 GCA_036522995.1 Polyangiaceae bacterium | reverse complement strand
TGATCGATCGCGGCTTGCCCAGTAAACGCGCCGAGAGCGTGCACGCGCTGGCTCGCGCCGCCGCCGATGGCGTCATTGGGCTGGAGCCAGGAGGGGACTTTGCCGCTCAGCGCTCGGCGCTGCAGGAGCTACCCGGGATCGGCCCCTGGACGGCCGAGTACATCGCGATGCGCGCGCTCGGCGATCCGGACGCCTTCCCGCACTCCGATCTCGGTTTGATGCGCGCGCTGGGTGTCGCCAAGCCCGCCGCGCTGCTCTCGCGCGCCGAAGCCTGGCGTCCCTGGCGCGCCTACGCCGCGCTGCACCTCTGGCACGGACTCTCGCAAGGCGGATGACGAGCATGCACACGATCCACGCGCTTTTCTGCAGCGAGCTCGACTCGCCGGTCGGCAGGCTGTGGCTGCTGGGTGACGACTCGGGCCTGAGCGGCCTGTTCATGCAGGAGCAGCGCCATCGCCCCGACTTGCCGGCGGGCTGCGAACCGAACGACAAGCCCTTCAAGGAAGTGACGGCGCAGCTGAAGGCTTACTTCGCGGGCAAGCTGCTGCGCTTCGACCTGCCACTGCGAGGCGCCGGCACCGCCTTTCAAGAGCGCGTGTGGCGGGAGCTGTGCAAGATTCCGTTCGGCGAGCTCGACAGCTACGGCGCCATCGCGCGCCGGCTGGGCAACGCCAACGCCTCGCGCGCGGTGGGTCTGGCCAACGGCAAGAATCCGATCGGCATCATCGTGCCCTGCCATCGGGTGGTCGGCAAAAGCGGCGCGCTCACCGGTTACGCGGGCGGGCTCGAGCGCAAGCAATGGCTCTTGGCGCACGAGCAGCGCGTCAGCCAGCGCTCAGCTCACGCCTGAGCGAGCGATCGAAGACGAACGTTCCGAACGGCAAGAGCGAGCTGATGAACGCTGCCAGCCAGCGTTTCGGCGGCCAGCTGCGCTCGACCGCGGCCTGGAACAGCGCCCATACGAAGGCGATGAACAAGAAGCCGTGCGCCATGCCCACCACCCGCACCGCCAGCGGCATGCCCGCCCAATACTTCAGCGGCATGGCCACGAACAATAGCAGCACGAACGACACGCCCTCGGCGAAGGCAACCCAGCGCAAGTGCTTCAGCTCCGTCATCGACCTGCAGGCTATCGCAGCCTGCCGGCCCGGTGGCACTAAGAAGTATGTATGAAACACAGCTGCCAACTGGCCGCTCGATTCGCCTGTATCACGGCCGGGTTTGGTGGGAGAATCCGCCTCCCTGTCATGTCCGAAAAGCCCACCATCATCTACACGCAAACCGACGAAGCCCCGGCGCTCGCCACCTATTCTTTCTTGCCGATCGTGCAGGCTTTCGCGAAGCACTCGGGCATCAACGTCGAGACGCGCGACATCTCGCTCGCCGGGCGCATCCTGGCCGTGTTTGCCGACCTGCTCCCGCCTGCCCAAAAGGTGCCCGATGCGCTGGCCGAGCTGGGCGCGCTGACTTTGAAGCCGGAAGCGAACATCATCAAGCTGCCGAACATCAGCGCTTCGGTGCCGCAGCTGAAGGAAGTGGTCGCCGAGCTGCAAGCGCACGGCTACCAGGTGCCGGACTATCCCGACTCGCCCCAGACCGACGCCGAGAAGGACGCCAAGGCGCGCTACGACAGGGTCAAGGGCTCGGCCGTCAACCCCGTGCTGCGTGAAGGCAATTCCGACCGCCGCGCGCCGGGGGCCGTCAAGGCCTACGCCAGGAAGCACCCGCACTCGATGGGCAAATGGTCCCCCGATTCGAAGACCAGCGTCGCCACCATGGGCAAGGACGACTTTTTCTCGAACGAGAAGTCGGTCACCGTACCGGCCGCGACCGAGGTGAAGCTGGAGCTGGTTGGAGCCGACGGCTCGGTCACGCTGCTCAAGGACAAGCTCGGCCTCAAGGCGGGCGAGATCCTCGACGCCACGCGCCTCAGCAAGCGCGCGCTGGTGGCATTTTACGAAGAGCAGCTGGCGACGGCCAAGCGTGACGGCGTGCTGTTCTCGCTGCACCTCAAGGCGACGATGATGAAGGTGTCCGACCCGATCATCTTCGGTCACGCGGTGCGCGTATTTTTCAAGGATTTGCTGAGCAAGCACGCCGCGACGTTCACCGAGCTGGGCGTCGACCTGAACAACGGCTTCGGCGATCTCGTCCAGAAGCTCGAGAAGCTGCCCGCAGACAAGGCTGCCGCCATCAAGGCCGACATTCAGGCGGTGCTCGCCGCCGGGCCGGGGCTGTCCTACGTCAACTCGGATAGCGGCATCACCAACCTGCACGTGCCGAGCGACGTGATCGTGGACGCCAGCATGCCGGCGCTGATCCGCGCTGGCGGCAAGGTGTACGACGCGCAGGGCAAGCTCGGCGACACGTTGGCGCTGATTCCGGACAGTTGCTACGCGGGCGTTTACCAGACCGTCATCGAGTACTGCAAAAAGCACGGCGCCTTCGATCCGACGACGATGGGCTCGGTGCCCAACGTCGGCTTGATGGCGCAAGCCGCCGAAGAATACGGCTCGCACAACAAGACCTTCCAGATCGCCAAGGCCGGCAAGGTGCGCGTCGTCGATGCCGCCGGCCAGACGCTGATCGAGCACGACGTCGAGGAGGGCGACATCTGGCGCGCTTGCCAGACCAAGGACGCCCCGGTGCAAGACTGGGTGAAGCTGGCCGTAAACCGAGCGCGCCTGAGCAGCACGCCGGCCGTGTTCTGGCTGGACCAGAAACGCGCGCACGACGCGCAGATCATCGCCAAGGTGAAGCACTACCTGGAGCAGCACGACACGCAGGGTCTGGACCTGCGCATCTTGCCGCCCGCCGAAGCGACCGAATTCACGCTCGAGCGCATCAGCAAGGGCGAGGACACCATCTCGGTGACCGGCAACGTGCTGCGCGACTACCTGACCGACCTGTTCCCGATCCTGGAGGTCGGCACCAGCGCCAAGATGCTGTCGATCGTGCCACTGATGAACGGCGGCGGCCTCTTCGAGACCGGCGCTGGCGGCTCCGCCCCGAAGCACGTCGAACAGTTCTTGCAGGAGAACTACCTGCGCTGGGACTCGCTGGGCGAGTTCTTCGCGCTGGCTGCCAGCTTCGAGCACGTGGGCATCATGTTCAAACACGACAAGGCCAAGGTCTTGGCCGAGACGCTCGACGC
>DATDEV010000562.1:0-4072 GCA_036522995.1 Polyangiaceae bacterium | reverse complement strand
CGGGGCGGGGTTCTACGACTCACTGCTGCCCGATTTTCGCCCACCAGGCTGCGCGATCGCGGTGGGCTTCGACTTTCAGCTGCTGGCCGAGCTACCGATCTTGCCTCACGACGTGGCTTGCGACGCGGTGCTCACCGACGCGCGCTGCCTCTGGGCGTCGTAACGTCCCCATCACGCCCCAGATTTTTCACAGGGAGTCGTGGATGGCGGGAGGTCCGCCGCCCTGATGGGATGAAACGAGCGCGCGCGGCCGTGCTGATGCCCCGTCGCGTGTCGCGTTTGCGACATAGAAACTTCAATGATTTCGCAGAATGAATCGCTGTGGATCGGCAAGTCGCATTTGCGACATTCGAATGCGCTCAGAGGCGCAGGTGTGACTTGCCGCGTGGCTTCGTGCTGAGCACGATTCGATTGAAGAATTTCTGTCGCAAGTGCGACATCGCTCCCGGCAAGCCAAGCCGCCCGCGAAGGACGGCACCAGTAAGTTGAGTCGGCGCGATCGGTGGTGACGCGATCTCTGTTTCGGATTGGCGCCTCCTTGCTCGCCCTCGCACGACTCCCGATCTCCCGCCCTCGTGAATCTCGCAGGCTCTCGCTTGGAGAGACCAGGTTGGAGGCAGCCCGAGGCGTGCGTGACGGGCTGGCCTGGTTCCGATACGGAAGTTTCTGCGAGGAGAGCTGCGGCTGGGCAGCCCAGCTGTGGAAGTTAGCTTCGGAAACTTGCCGTCCCCGGCCCATCGACCCATATTCGGCCCGTGCCGGCCCATTCCGTACGCAGCTCAGCGCTCTCTCTCCCGCTCTCGGCACGGCTCGCCGCTCTGCTGCTGCCGCTGTCGATGGCGTGCGGCGGAGGCGAAGGCGAAGCTCGGTACCCGGACGTCGACGAACCGATGCCGCCGGGTGCGCAAACCTCGCCGGGAGGAGTGCCGCCCGCCACGCCCGATCCCGTCAGGCAACAGTCCGGCACGCTGCAGCGTGCCGACGTCGAACGCGTCGTCGATGCGGGGCTCGGGCGTTTTCTTGCGCAGGTCGCGATCGAGCCCAGCCTTTCGGCCGGCAAGTTCGTGGGCTGGAGCATCGTCTCGCTCGCGCCAGCCGCGGCGTGGCGCAGCATCGACCTCTTGCCAGGCGACGTGGTGACGCGCATCAACGGGATGGCCATCGAGCGTGAGGTGCAGGCGTACGACGCCTTCCAAGCGGTAAGGCAGGCTCCCAGCATCGAGGTTTCGTACTTGCGACGCGGTCAGCCGCGCTCGCTGCGCTACAGCATCGTCGGCGCGCCGTCCTTGCCGCCGCGTCAAGAACGCCCGGCGTCGCCGCCGAGCCCCGGCTGAAGCGCCGTCACTTGCCGAGCTGAAACGACGCCACGGCGTCGAGCAGCGCGTTGAAGCGCTTGCGCGAGAAGCGCGCGCCGCTGGTGATCCAGTCGCGGTGCGGACTCTTGGCCACGTCCTCGTCGGCGAAATGTCCCAGCACGTCCAGATGATCCGCTTCACCAGCCCAGATCAGCTCGCCGTGCAGCATGCTCAGCGTGGGCACGATGCCGTCGTTGATGGTGCTCACGATCTCGTGGTCGATGCCGCTGCGCAAGAGTGCCAGCTCGCGCTCGCTCGGCCGCGCGTAGGGGTACACGTCCGGCACCTTGCTCGCGATCTGGTAGAGCGTGGAGTAGATGGCCGCGGTGAACGCCGCATAGGGAGAGCGAATCCTGCGCGCGAAGCGCATGGAGCGCGGCGCCGGAGCAGCCGAGGCGACGCAGCCGAAGCGCACGCGCGGATCGCCCTCCGTCGATGCGTTGAACAGGTCGACCGCCTCGGGCATCAGCTGAATGATGCCGCCCTGATCGACGCGCACCTTGCTCAAGAAGTCGCCGATCTCGCTGCGCGCGTCTTTGTCGACGAAGCGGAGCACGTTGTCCGTGATGCGGCTGAACATGCGCAGGTCGCCGCCGAAAACCGCGTCGATGCCGCCCAGCGCGGCCAGCGCGCGCGAGAAGATCGCCAGCGAGGGCTCGCCGATGGATAGCGAGATCACGGTGATCAGGCTCAGCGCGTAAAGCATGCGCGTGCCGGCTACCGTGGCGAAGAAACCCGCCACCGGCGTGCCGAAGTGCGGCGCGTTGATCGACACCGCGCTCTGCACGCGCGAGCGCCACTCGAGCAGCGCGTCGTCGATACCGAGCCGCGCCGTCGGTGACATGACCAGCCGCAGGTCGAGCCCTCCGGTCGAGTGCCCCACGAGGTGGATGGGGCCAGCGTGCCCGGCGGTGCGTTCGATGGTGGTGGCGACGATGCGCGAGCGGTAGCGCAGCGAGGAGGTCGGGGGCGCGGGCACGTCTTCGAAGAGCACGTCCTGACCGGCGTCACGAAAGCGCTGCTCCAGGCCGACGCGCACGTGGTTGAAGTAGTCGTAGCCGGCAAGCTGGCCGAAGCCGAACATGCCCGGGATGAAGTAGACTCGATGCGGGGCGTCGCTCATCGGGTCGAGTGTCGGGCGCGGAGCGATCAGCGGAAGGTGAGCGCGGTCGTGAGCTCGAAGTCGAAGCGCACTTCGGCGGCGTCGAGAGCGCGCACTTCGGCGGCCACTTCGCGCAAGCGATGGAAGGTGAGCCTGCCTGCGCCCAACGCGCCGAAAAGGCCTTGCGGCAGGCGGCCGTGGCCGTCCGAGTCGCGGAAAGAGCAGGCGCCCAGCGTGCCCACGTCCGCGCCGGCGACCTCGACGTAGACCAGGTCCCGACCGTCGCCAGCGCGCCAAGAGACCTCGAGCTGCGTCGCGGTGCTCACGGCGTCGATTTGCTCGAGCGCCAGGCCGCCCAGCGCCACGTTGGTCAGCAGCTCGGGCGCCTGAACGCGCAGCTCGAGCGGGGGTAGTTGCTCGCTGCCGGTCGTCTTCAGCACGTAACCGGCAGCGCCGGGTAGCGGCTCGGAGGCTTGGTCGCGCGAGGTGTAGACCACGCCGGAGACGTCGGCTTGCGGGCTCGGGAATGCGCGCGGCGCGAGCAGCGTTTCCGAGTCACTAGCCGCCAAATGTACTTCGCCCAGCGCCAGGAACTCGGCGCGCCCCATGTCAGTCGTGGGCAAGGCCTCGCGCTCGCGATTGGCCGTCGCGCATTGCCCGACAGCAGGCAATGCCAGCCCGTTGCCAGACAGGCGCAGCAGCGGCTCGGGATCGGAGGTCTCGAGCACGCGCACCACGCCGGCGAAGGCCTTGCCGATGGCCTCACCCTCGGCACCCACCATCGCGCTGCGCTCGACGCGCAGCAGCGCATGCGTCGTGGTCGCTTGCGGTTCCTCGGGGCTCGCCGCGTCGGCGCCGTTGCACGCGCTGGCCAGCAGCAGCAGGCCGAACAGCGGTTGAGGGACTCGCAGGCGCACACAGAAAGGGTAGTGGGAGCCCCCGACCGGAGCAAGGGGAGAGCCTGCGTGCTCAGAATTTCGCAGAGATCGCCATGGCTGGCGTCAGCGACACGCCGCTGACGTCGGCCGGGACCGGACCGTCACCCAGCTCCAGGTTGCCGCTCACGCTTTCATAAGCGACGTCGAGCTCGGCCCGCACCTGGATCGGGTGCAGGCCGATCGCGAAGCCGAGCAAGCCTCCGGCCCAGAAGCGGGTGGCGTCGCCGCTCGAGGCGGACACCGTATCGAACGTGATCAGCGTGTAGTCGAACGTGTCTCGCTCGACACCCCCGCGCGCGCCGACCCAGAGCATGACCACGTCGGCCTCGCTGCGGTAGCCAAACACCACCGGTAGCTCGACGCCATAGCCACGCAAGCTACTGAGCTCCACGGAGCGCACACCGGCGAAGGGGTCCATCGGCTCGTTCAGGCAGAGCGTGGGCATTGCAATCCGGTAGTCGCAGGGCGGTAGTTCCCCGGGGCGGGCGAGCGCGCCGCTGAGGGCAGCTCCCACACTGAGCGCCAGCGATGGCCACTCGAAGGCGTGCCGTCCATCGAGCCGGATTCCGCGCCCGGTGTAAGCGAAGCCCGCTTCGTTGTGCCCGCCCAGGCCGGCGCGTGCCGCCACGAACGGCGCTACCCCCGGCGCGACGGCAAACTCGGTCAGCGCGCCTTGC
>DATDEV010000561.1:0-8485 GCA_036522995.1 Polyangiaceae bacterium | reverse complement strand
AAGAGCGGCGACGAGATCAGCATCGTCCCCGCGATCGCCGGCGGTTGATGGAGGATCGCTACGCTCGTCAGCGCCTGCTCGTCGCCATCGGCGAGCTAGGGCAGGCGCGCCTCGCCGCCGCGACTTACGTCGTGGCCGGCGACGGCTCGTTGGCGTCCGAAGTCGAGCGTGAGTACCTCACGCGCGCTGGCGCCACCGAGCTCGTAACGAGTAGCGAGCCTGGTCCGACGTTCGCCCACGCCGCCGCGTTCCGTCACGTCGAAGCGCGTGATTTCGCGGCCGGCGCGTGGCGCGCGCTCGTTCAGATCCAAAGCGCATTGGAGCAACCCAAGTGAATCAGCG
The DNA here is from genome assembly GCA_036522995.1 of Polyangiaceae bacterium. GTDB lineage: Bacteria > Myxococcota_A > Polyangia > Polyangiales > Polyangiaceae > PMG-095. The sequence goes on along the minus strand of DATDEV010000561.1, from coordinate 8,143 downwards.
ACTGGTTCGTTCGCGTCGGCTCTCGTCGGTCATCGACGCCGTCGGCAACACGCCGCTCATCCGCCTGCAGAAGGTGGCGCGGAGCGCGCCGAGCGTCGAGGTGTACGTCAAGCTCGAGTACATGAACCCCGGCGGCTCGGTGAAGGATCGTCCGGCCCTGCGCATGATGCAGGACGCGATCGCCGACGGCAGGCTCACCTCGGACAAGATCCTGATCGACTCGACCAGCGGCAACACCGGCGTGGCCTACTCGCTGGTCGGCGCCGCGCTCGGCTACCGCGTGCAGCTCGTGATGCCGAAGAACGTCACCAAGGCGCGCAAGGACATCACGCAGGCGTTCGGCACCGAGCTGATCTTCAGCGATCCCATGGAAGGCTCGGACGGCGCCATCCGACTCGTGCGCAAGATCGTCGCCGAAAACCCGGACAAGTACTTCTACCCAGACCAGTACTCCAATCCGTCCAACCCCCTTGCCCACTACCACGGTACTGGCGGCGAAATCCTCAGCGCGCTGGGCGATCGCATCACGCATTTCGTCACGTCGCTCGGCACCAGTGGCACCATGATGGGCACCACGCGGCGGCTGCACGAGCACACCAGGCCCGTGTACTGCGTGGCCGCCGAGCCCGCCGAGGCCCTGCACGGCCTCGAAGGCTTGAAGCACATGGCCTCCAGCATCGTGCCCAAGATCTACGACGCGAACCTGCCCGACGAGATCATGCCCATCGCCACCGAAGACGGCTGGGACATGTCCGATCGCGTCGCCGCCGAGGAGGGCCTGCCGATCGGGCACTCGACCGGCGCCAACATCTTTGCGGCCGTGAAAATTGCCGAGCGCCTGCACGAGGAGCAAGGCGGCGGCTGCGTGGTGACGATCGCGTGTGATCGCAGCGACCGCTACTTTTCCCCCATCAAATGGGAAAAGCGCTACATCTGGTGAGCCCCATGTCGACGCCCTGGACCGAAGGTAACATCTCCATCCCCGACAGCGTGCTGGCCGTGATCGAACAGGCCGGGCGCGCCGCCTACGCGCGCAACGAGGAAGCTTGCGGCTACCTCGAAGGTCCTGCTGCCGAGCCGCTGGCGGTCGACCGCGCGGTCGAGCTCGAGAACCTGGCCAACAAGTATCACCAGGCCGATCCCGAAGGTCACCCGCGCACCGGACACGACTACTTCAAGATCAACGCGCTCAAGTTCGAGCGTGCGATTCGCGAGGGCCTGGCGGGAGGCCGTCCGGTCAAGGTGTTCTTCCACTCCCACCTGGACTGCGGCGCCTATTTCAGCGCCGAGGACGCCGCCAGCATGACCATGGGCGGCACCGGCGATCCGTCGTTTCAGCTGTCGTACCTGGTGACCGCCGTCGATCAGGGGCAGGTCACCGCTCACAAGCTGTTCATCTGGAGCGCGGCGTCCCAGAGCTTCGTGGAGGCACCGTTTCGCCGCGTGACTGGCTGAGTCGGCTCTGCCTGGTGCTGGCGCTCGGTCTCGGGGCGGCGCCGGCCCGGGCCGATCTGGGAGACGATCTCGAACGAGTCGAACGCGCGCTGGGGGCTACGGAAGGGCAGCACGTCGCACGTTTGCCACCTCGGCTGCTCGAGCGCGACCAGCCGAGCGCGCTGGCGCTGCCACCCTGGGCGCTCGATCCCAGCCGCGGCGAGTGCACCACCTTGGTCCTGCTCGCCCCGGTGCCAACGCAGTTCGTCGTGCGCTTCCACCCCTGGCCCGGCCTGCCCCCCGCGCTCGCCAGCAGCGCCGGCGGGCTGCAAGTGACCCGCTGCGGCACCCAGCGCATCGCGCTGCTCGAGGTCGGCATCGAAATGCGCTCGCCCCGCGCCGTCATGCACACGCTGGTCGCCATCGGCAGCGCGCGGCCGGCTCCGCTCGAGCAGGCTTTGCCCACCCGTGACACTGGCCCCGCTGCGTTCATCAGCGACGGCCCGCCGGCGGCGCGCCTGCCGCTCGCCGAGCGCCTGCGCCGCTTCGAGCTGGCAGCTCGCCGGGATGGCGCGTTCGCGCAGGGCACGCAGCAGCTGCGGACGGGCCGCACCGAGCCCCTCACGCTCGGTGTGGGTTGCCATCGACTCTTTGCCTCCGGCGCCGAGCCCGGGGCCTATCGTTTACTGCTGCGCGACGCCGCCGAGCGCGAACCAACGCGGCTCGCGCCGCCCGAAAGCGGCGAGCTGAGCCAGGAGCTGTGCATCGTGCGCGAGCGCCCATTCACGGTCGAGCTGGAAGCGCCGACCGAGGGCGCGGTCGTGACCCTGGCCAGCGCGCGTTTCGCGTTGCCGAGCGGCCTGCCGGGGCGCTTCGGGCCTCTCGTCGGCGAGCGTTTGAGCGAAGCGCTGGGCGCGACGAGCGCACCGAGCCGCCTGGGGGTGCTGGTATCCAGCACGATCGGCGCACAGGGCCGCACGCGCTTGCCCCGCGCTCTGCCCACCGGCACCTGCTACCTCGCGGCGGTCACGCTGCTACACGGCGAGGCCAGCTCGATGTCGATCGGCGTCGCTGCCGGGGCGTGGAGCGGCCAGGCCTCCAGCAGCTCCGAAGTCCCGGGAACACGGCTGAGCTTTTGCACCGACCACAGCGGGCAGGTCGACCTCGATGTCGAAGCGCGCGGCTTGGGCGTCGCCTGGCTGCTGCTGCTGTTTCGAGCAGGGCCGGCCGAGGTCCAGCCATGAGCGCCTGGCGCTCGCTTGCCGCGCTTGGCGTGTGGCTCGGCTGCGCCGCTTGCCAGCGCGCTGCACCGCTCGAGAAATCCCCACACGGCGCGCCACAGGGCAGCGTGCGGGCTGCCGACAAACCGCTCGATGCCAGGCGCATCAAGGGCGCCTCCTTCGGCAACAGCGTGCTGCTGGCGGTGGAGGCCGGCATCGTCGGTGATCGCGTCTCGGCGCTGCTCGAGGTCCCTGGCGGCGACTGCGCCGTGGTGATCGCGCGCGGCAGCGCGTCGGTCGAAGATCTGGATCTGCTGGCCTATGGCGAGGACGGCACCCCGTTCGGCAGTGACGAAGCGCCCGACCGCGAACCCTCCCTGTTGATCTGTCCGCCACATCCGGGCCGCATCTTCGTGGCCGCGCGCATCGCCCAAGGTCACGGCATCGTGGCGCTCGGCAGTGAGCGAGTCGCGCCCGCGCTTTCCGAAAAAGCGGCCTTACGCTACGCGGTCAAGCCCCGCGCGGCCGGTAGCGCCGCGCGGCTCAAGGCCTGGCCGGGCCTCGACGAGCTGGTACTGCGCGAGCGCGCGCGCGTGGGCGGCAAGTTCCAGGATCTGCGCCGGGTCGCGCTCGCGCTCGACGCCACCGTCCCGACCACGTTGCCGGCGACGATCGAAGCCGGACGCTGTGTGCACGCGCTGTTCGTGCCCTCCGACGACGTCTCGCACCTCGACGTGGCGGCGCTCGACGACCAGGGGCGCGTGCTGGGCCGTGCCGTCGGCAGCGGCCGCCAGCGCGCGCTCGTGGTCTGCTCCACCCAGCCGAGCGAGATCGCGTTCGAGATCCGCCCTCACGCCGGACGCGGGCTGGCGGTGGCGGCGCTTTCGCGCTCGGAGCCCGGCAGCGAGAGCGCCATCGAAGGCGACGTGATCCGGCGCGACATCTACCCCACGCTGGGCTTGCAGCAGGCGCTGGCTGCCCACGCCGAGCGTCTGAAAAAGCTCGGCTATGCGGCCAGACCAGCCGCTACCAAGCTCGAGCTTCAGGTCGGGCGCCGCACTGCCGCAAGCCTCACGCTCGGCGCAGGTTGCACGCGCATCGACGTGGTGGGGGGGACGCCCTTGCGCGGCGTCGACGTCCGGCTGTGGAGCGAGACAGGCCAGCTGCGCGGCTCCGGCTCGGCCGGCAGCTCGCTCACCCTGGTGGCTTGCGGTGCGGGCAAGCTGCGACTCGACGCCAGCGCGCAGTCCACCGCTGGCCCGGTCGGCATCACCACGCAGCCGGAGCCCGACGCACCGGCCGAGCTGGCCAAGCTGCCCCTGGCCGGTAGCCGCCTGGTGACACGCATGCTGAGCCGCGGCGTGCTGCGGCGTGCCAACGCCATCGGCAAGGTGAGCGAGGTCGCGCTCGCCGCCGAGCAGCTCACCCGCTTGCCGTTCATGGTGCCGCTCGATCGCTGTCTGGACATCGACGCAGGCATCGAGGGCGCCGCGGCGGGAGTCGAGCTGCGCGTGCTCGACGCAGCCACCGAGCTCGAGCTCGACTCGGCGCTGGCGCAGGACGTGGCAAGCGCGCGCGTCTGCGCGTACGGGGCCCAGCGACGCGGGCTCGGGTCGCTCAACCTCCGGGTCGAGATGCGCAGCGTGGGCGGCAGCGCCCGCGGCCTGATCGCTACCCGCTTGCTATCACCGGCTGATTAGGCGAGGCTGGGTGGGAAGCTTTCAATGCAGGCGGAAGGCCCGTCACTCTCTGGAGCAGAAGCCGCCCACGAGCTTCACAAGCAGGCCACCACCTGGCTGATCATTGCGCTCGTCTCGTCGCTGCTCCTGCTCAGCTTGTGCCTGGGTATGGGCGGGGCCGTATTCTGCTACCTGTCGATGCAGGCGGCGAGCCAGGGGCTGGTGTCCGACGCCGAGGACAAGCTCAAGTGGGGCAAGATCCTGACGCTGGTGGGCAGCGCGATGGGCGTTTTTTCGACCACACTGTCGCTGATTTTCCGCTAATGCGGCGCTTCACGTGAACCTCGAAGAGCTCAACAGGCCGCAGCGGGACGCCGTCACCACCCTGGCCGGGCCGCTGCTCGTGCTGGCCGGCGCCGGCACCGGCAAAACGCGGGTCATCACCTTCCGCATCGCGCGCCTGATCCAGACCGGCATCCTGCCCCAGCGCATCCTGGCCGTGACCTTCACCAACAAGGCGGCGCGCGAGATGCGCGAGCGCGCCAAAAAACTGCTGGGCCGGCGCAAGAAGGGCGAGAAGCTGCCGGAGATCTCCACCTTCCACTCGCTGTGCGTGCGCGTGCTGCGTCGCCACGCCCGGCTGCTCGGCTACCCCGAAGAGTTCACCATCTACGATCGCGGCGATCAAGAGATGCTCGCCCGCAACGCCCTGCGCGACGTGCGGGTCGGGCACGAAACGCTACGCCCCAGCGATCTGCTGGCCTTCGTCGGCAGCTGGAAGAGCCAGGGCGTGCGCGCCGACGAGGCGCTGGAGACCGCCACCAAGGACAAAGCCCAGCTCGCAGCCATGGCCTACGGCAAGTACCAGCAGGCGCTCAAAGCCGTGGGCGCGATGGACTTCGACGACCTCTTGCTGTGCACCGAGGAGCTGTTCGCCAAGCACCCCGACGCGCGCTTTGCCGAGGCCTCGCGCTTCGATCATCTGCTGATCGACGAATACCAGGACACCAACGGCCTGCAGTACCGGATCGTCAAAGCGTTGGCCGATCGCCACCGCAACTTGTGCGTGGTCGGCGACGACGACCAGTCCATCTACGGCTGGCGTGGAGCCGAGGTCACGCACATCCTCAGCTTCCAGAAAGACTGGCCCGAAGCCAAGGTCGTCCGCCTCGAAGACAACTACCGTTCCAAGGCGCCGATCCTGGAGCTTGCCAACACGCTGATCGCGCACAACAGCACGCGCCACCAAAAGGTGCTGCGGCCCTCGCGCGACGGCGGCCTGCCGCCCAAAATCGTGCGCTTCGACAACGAGACCAAAGAGGCCGAGGAGGTGGTGCGCGACATTCGCCAGCGCCTGGACGTGACCGACGGCCCGCGCACCGCGCCCAGCGACATCGCCATCCTGTTTCGCACCAACGAGCAGCCGCGCGCCTTCGAGCTCGAGCTGCGGCGCGCCAAGGTGCCGTACGTGCTGGTCGGCGGCATGTCGTTCTACGACCGCAAGGAAGTGCGTGACGTACTGTCCTACCTGCGCGTGCTGGCCAATCCCAACGACGAGGTGTCCCTGCTGCGTATCATCAACGTCCCTTCGCGCGGCATCGGCAGCGGCACCATCGAAGCGCTCCTGGAGCACGCGGTCGAGGCCGGCAAGCCGCTCTGGCAAGTCATGCCGGCTGCGCTGGCGGACATCCCGAGCATCACCGCGCAGCGCATCAGCGAGTTCGTTCAGCTGATCGACCACTACCGCGGCAAGCTGACCGAGCTGTCGCTCGCCGGCTTGCTCAAGGAGCTGCTGGACAAGGTCGACTACAAATCCGAGCTCACGCGCGCCTACAAGACCCCGGCCGACGTGGAAGCGCGCTGGAATACCGTCGAAGAGCTGATCAACTCCGCCGCGCTCTACACCGAACGCGCCGAGAATCCATCACTGCTCGGCTTCCTGGAGGAGGCCGCTTTGGCCGACAAAGACGACCGCGACGACGACGACAAGCGCGAGCGTCACGCGCTCACGCTGATGACGCTCCACAGCGCCAAGGGCCTGGAGTTTCCGCACGTCTACCTGGTCGGCATGGAGGAAGGCCTGCTGCCCCACCAGCGCTCCATCCTCGACGGCAACGGCGTGGAGGAAGAGCGACGGCTCTGCTACGTGGGCGTCACGCGCGCTCAGGACACGCTCGTGCTCTCCTTCTGTCGCGAGCGCATGAAGTGGGGCAAGCCGCGCCCCTCCATCCCCAGCCGCTTCCTCATGGAAATGCGCGGTGAAACCGAACGCGCCAATCGCGCCGCGGAGGCCTCGGCCGCCATGGCCATGGAAGCGCAAAAAATGGCGCTGAAGGCCGAACAAGCCGCCGCCGCCAAAAAGCCCGCCCGCCGCAAACGCGCCTAGCAACAGGGGCTGCCACCCCGCAGCTCCCCTCGCAGAAACTGCCGTAACGTCACCCGGTCCCTCTGTGCGAGGGAATCAACAGGGAGGCGGGGAGGCGGGGAGGTTTTTGTTGGTGCGAGTTGCGCGTCGTATTGAGAACCGTACAGGCGACGGGCGGCTCCGCCGCTATGCATCCCCCCCAAAAAAATTCTCGCCCTCCCCGCCTCCCCGCCTCCCTGTTGATTCCAGCCGTTACCAGGGCAGGATTTCGCCGTTGGCGTGCCAGAAAGACCCGGAATTTTCGGCGGTGAGCGCGTCGATGCGCGCCAGGAGGTCGCGTGCGGCGGCGTCGGGCTCGACGCTGCCATGGTTGCCGGTCATCTCGGTCTTCACGTAGCCGGGATGCAGGATCGCGACCGCGACACCGCGCGGCGCGAGATCCACGGCCAGCGACTTGCCGGCGGCGTTGAGCGCCGCCTTCGACATACGGTAGCCGTAGTAGCCGCCGGAGCCGTTATCGGCGATCGAGCCCATGCGGCTGGTTATCAGCGCGACTTTGCTGCCACGACCGAGTAGCGGCAGCAGCTTGTGCGTGACACGCAGCGGGCCGTAGGCGTTCACCTCCATCTGGCGCTGGATCGACTGAAAATCCAGTCGCTCCAGCCCTTCGACCGTCAGCAGACCGGCGTTGTTGATCAAAAGCTCGAGCGTGCGGCCCTTGAGCTTTTCAGCGAGCAGGTTGAGCGACTTGTCGCTCGTCACGTCGACGCCCACCGCCACCTCCACACCGAGCGCCGTCAGCTCCGGCGTCTGGTGACGGCAGGCAGCGATGACATGGTAGCCGCGCGCCTTCAGCAGCTTGACGAACGAGAGCCCGATGCCGCGATTCGTACCCGTGACCAGAGCGGTTGCCATGCGCGGCAGCCTAGCGCGACTCGCCCCCGCAGCCAGCTCAAGGCTGCCGCAAACAAACGACTTCGTTCTTCTCCACGCCGGCCACCGCAATGCCGCCGTCAGCCTGACACTGGTTGGCGGCGGCGATGCGGGCCGCGCCCTCCTCTTTGCACTGGTCGTAGGCGGTGATCAGTCTGGCACAGCCCGCCCCCTCTCTTAGCGCGGAGACGACGACGCGGGGCACGTCCAGAATGGAGGTCTTACCGAGAGTAGAGACCACCAGAGCCGCTGCGCCGAGACCGCAGCCAAGGGCTGCCGCTTCGTGCTCGCGCTCGCAACTGGGAGCCGCTCGCGGCGGGCGGCCCTCGATCACCACGGGCTCCAGCGTGAGCACGGGCGCAGCGCAGCTTGCGCGGGTCGGATCGCACTCAGCGGGATCGTACTGGGAGCTGTTGGGCGCGCGGGTCGGACTACTCACAGGCTCGGGCATCGGGTCCTTTCGAAGGGCTGGAGTGCCCTCCTCCTCTCGACCACACCTGGCCCGAGTTGCG
>DATDEV010000560.1:0-4509 GCA_036522995.1 Polyangiaceae bacterium | reverse complement strand
CGCCTCCGCCCGGCGGACCACCTGGCGCTCCGCCCGGCGGGTGGGGACCGCCACCCGGCGCACCGCCACCTGGCTACGGTCCACCCGGCTACGGTCCGCCCGGCGCGCCTCCCGGCGGCGGTGGTTACGGTCCGCCCGGCGCGCCTCCCGGCGGCGGCTATGTTCCGCCCGGTGGCGGCGGCTATGGTCCTCCAGGCTACGGCCCCCCCGGTCAGCCTCCCGCGCCCGGTGGCTATGGTCCTCCCGGCGGTGGCCCTCCCGGTTGGGGCGGACCTCCCCCCGGCATGGGTGGCCCGCCGGGTGGATACCCAGGCGGCTTCGTGCCCCCCGGCGCGCCGCCGACTGGCGGTGGCTCGGGTGGCGGCTGGACACCGATGGAGGCGCTCGGCTTCGGTTGGAATGCGGTGATGAAGAACTTCGCGGGCATCGCACTGCCCATCGCCGTGGTGGGGCTGATCGCCGGCGCGCTCGGCGCCGCGCCCGCCGGGGCGTTCAACTATTTCATGACCCAGCTGGCCACCGAGATCGTCGAGCCCTCGTTCCTGCCGATGGTCAACATCGGTATCCAGGGCGTCGGGCAGTTCTTCTCGCTCGCCATCTCCGCCTTCTTCACCGGCGGTATCGTCGAGCTCGCGCTCAAGGCCGCGCGTGGGCAGAAAACGGACTTTGGCGACGTGTTTGGCGGTGCCAAGTACTTCGTGCCGATGTTCATCGGCATCATGTGCGCGACGCTCTTGTCAGGCATTGGTGCTCTCTTCTGCATCGTGCCCGGTGTGATCATCGGCGCAGGCCTACTCATGTATCAGTGGTTGATCGTCGATCAAAAGCTGCCAGCCATCGATGCGCTCAAGAAGTCGTGGGCCATGACCGACGGGCACAAGCTTCCGCTCTGCATCTTTCTGTTGCTCGGGGTTCTGGTCGAGCTGGCGGGCGTCGCGGCTTGCTGCGTGGGCGCGCTGCTGGTCTCCACGCCGATGCTCGTGATGGCGAGCACCTACATCTACCTGAAGCTCAAGGGCGAACAGCCGCAGCTGGCGGCGAGCTAGCCGCGGCCCTGCGCCGCATCCTTCAGCGACTGCACGAGCGCGTACACTTCGCGGCGCGAGCGGCCGCTGATCTCCGACAGGTGATCGGCGATCGCGCGCACGCTGGCGCCGCCCTCGAGCAGCCCGCGCGCACGCTGGCTGAGCTCCTCGTCGCTGGAGCCGAGCGGGGGGCGCTCGGCCGCTTCGCCGAGCACCAGCACGATCTCGCCCAGCCACTCGCGCTCGGCTTGGGCCAGGTGCTGCACGCTGCCGCGCAGCACCTCCTCGTGCAGCTTGGTGAGCTCGCGGCAGATGGCTGCTTCCCGCTCCGGGCAGTGCTGGGCGAGGTCGAGCAGGGTCTCTTGCATGCGGTGCGGAGCTTCGAACAGCACGACTGGTAGCGTTTCGCGCGTGAGGCGCTCGAGCAGCGCCTTGCGACCGCTGCCCTGCCGCGGCAAAAAGCCCAAGAAGCAGAAGGGGCCACCCACCAGGCCGGACAGCGCGACGGCGGCCGTGAGCGCGCTCGCACCGGGCAGCGACGTCACGGTCGCTCCGGCTGCACTGGCGGCCAGGACCAGCGCACGCCCCGGATCGCTCACGCCCGGCGTCCCTGCGTCCGTGACGAAGGCCACGTCCTGGCCGCCACGCAGCAAGCTCACCACGCGCTCCACGGCGCGCTCGCTGGCGTTGGCGTCGAGCGTGTGCAGCTCCTTGCCCGTGATACCCAGGTGCGAGAGCAGCCCTCGCGAGCGACGCGTGTCCTCCGCGGCGATGTGCGCGACAGCGCGCAGCACGCTGACTGCGCGTTCGGTGATATCGCCCAGGTTGCCGATGGGAGTGGCCACCAAATGCAGGGTGCCGAGCGCGCTTACCACGGGCACTTTCAGCTGAGCTCGACCGCGTCGCCCAGCGTTTGCTTCAAGTAGTCGCGCAGCTTGCCGGTCAAGCGCGCTTCGAGCTGGCGCACGCGCTCGCGCGAGACGCCGAACTCGTCGCCCAGCTCTTGCAATGTGAGCGGCTCGTCGGCGACTACCCGCTTGTCGAAGATGGTCACGTCCTTGCCAGTGAGCGTGTTTCTGAACTCGTCCAGTCGCTCTACCAGCAGCTCCGACAGCTCCGCCCCCTCGGCGATCTGATCGGGTGTGCTGCCCGGAGACGGCATCAGCTCGATGCGCGAAACGGTACGCCCGTCACTCTCGCCGACGCTGGCGTCGAGAGAAGCGTCCGAGCGCGCCAGCCGCTTGTCCATCTCGGCCACCTCGTTCTCGGCGACGCCGAGGCGCTTGGCGATTTCGGCGTCCGTCGGCTCGATGCCCATCGCGCTGAGCCGCGCCTTCTCTTTGTTCAAGTTGAAGAACAGTTTGCGCTGCGCCTGCGTGGTGCCGAGCTTGACCAGTCGCCAGTTGTTCAGGATGAAGCGCAACATGTAGGCGCGGATCCACCAGGCGGCGTAGCTCGAGAGCTTCACGCCGCGGTAGGGATCGAACTTCTTCACCGCCTGCATCAAGCCGATGTTCCCCTCCTGGATGAGGTCCATCATGTTCTTGTAGGCACGGCGATACTCGTAAGCGATCTTGACCACCAGGCGGAGATTGGCGGTTACCAAGCGCGCGGCCGCTGCGACGTCCTCCGGATCCTTCTGGTACTTGACCGCCAGCGAGTGCTCTTCCTCGGGGCTGAGCAGCGTGTGGCGCTGCACCTCGCGCATGTAAGCCGCCAAGGGATCGAAGCGACTGACGGCCCCGCCCCGAGGCTGCCGATCTTCATCGCCGCTGCCGTCCGGCTCGGTCTCACTCTCGCCGTCCAGCTCGTCGCGATCGACCTCGTCATCCGCTGCGAGGCCCGGGGAAGAATCCAGCACCTCGGCCTCGTAGGCATCGTCGGCTGCGAGGGCCGCTAGGCCCGGGTCGGCAGCGACCTCCACGTCGTTTTCTTCGAGCTGCTCGTCACTGGCATCCGAGTCGACGCTTTCGCCACCGCCGGACTGCGGCGAGTCCGAAGGCCGGGCGCGCCCGGCAGATTTCGTCACTTTCTTCGGTGTCTTGGCAGCCACAGGCTTGGAAGTTTTTGGGGTCACCGCGTGCCTTGTCGCCAGGAGCCTGGGCTCCGGCCGGGGAGGCGTCAAGCGCGAGACGGGTTTGGGTGGGGCGTGAGCCGTGGCCAGCCGTTGGCGGCACTGCGCTGACAGTGGATCTCTCCCCCAGGCTTCCTCGCTGGGCCTCAGCGCATGCCTAGGCGCGAAAGCAAAGCTCAGCGCGATTCGAGCGCCGCTTCGCCGCGTATCCATGCTTTCGCCGCAAGCTCGGATTCGGTATGTGAGGCTTCTATGCCGCGCTCCTCCGAGCCCGAGGCGCTTCCGTCCAACGAGGCACCGGACGTCGACGTTCGCTCGTCGAAGCGCGGGGCGTCTGCCGAGCGCATGGCATCGCTCGGCCGCCTGGCGGCTGGTGTGGCGCACGAGATCAACAATCCGCTCGCCTACGTGCTCGGCAGCATCGAGCTGTTGGAGCGCGGGCTCACCGAAATCGGCGTCTTGCACCCCGAGGCAGCACGCACCGGTGAGATCCTGTTCGATGCGCAAGCGGCGCTGGCCAACGCCAAGGACGGTGTCGAGCGCATCCGCAGCATCGTGAAAGATCTCACGACGTTTTCTCGCGCCGCGCCGGACTCGAGGCGACCCGTCGACGTCGAAGCCGTGCTCGAGTCCACGCTCAAGCTGACCTGGAACGAGCTCAGGCATCACGTGCGCATCGTCAAACACTTCAGCGGCGTGCCGGCTCTACTCGGCGATGAGGGGCGCCTGGCCCAGGTGTTCATCAACCTGATCCTCAACGCGGGGCAGGCCATTCCTAGCGATCGCCAGGGGGTGCTCACGATTTCCACTGCGAGTGAAGGCCGGAAGGTTTCGGTGAGCGTGGCGGACGACGGGGTGGGCATCGCCCCAGACGACCTGCCCTACGTGTTCGAGCCGTTTTATGCGACCGAACGCCGCGGCTGGGCGCTGGGCGACCCCTGCCGACCGGAGCATGGCGGGGCCGGGCTGGGGCTGGCGATCTGTAGGAATATCGTGACGGCTCTGGGCGGTACCATTACTGTAACGAGCGAGCCTGGAGCAGGTACCCGTTTCACGGTGACCCTGCTAGCGGCCGGAGCCGACGCTCTGGCCGAAGGGAATCAGGCCGGAAACAGGGAACGTGTGAATAGCCGCGCTCGCATTCTGATCATCGATGACGAACCCTTGCTGGGGCAGACGTTGCGCTTTGCCTTCCAGGAAAAGCACGACGTCGACGTGGCCGCCAGCGGCCGCGATGCCCTCGAACGCTTGTCCAAGGACTCCGATTACGATCTGGTGCTCTGCGATTTGATGATGCCGGATGTCAGCGGTGAGCACGTCTTTCAGGCGGTGAGCCAACACACTCCGGGGCTCGTGCCGCGCTTCGTGTTCATGACCGGCGGCGCCTTCACCGAGCGCGCGCAGGAGTTC
>DATDEV010000559.1:0-2553 GCA_036522995.1 Polyangiaceae bacterium | reverse complement strand
GGGCGGAGAAGGGGACGCCGTCGGCGTCGACGCCGACGCGGCGGGCGCTGGAATTGGCGGCTTTGGGGCGGATCTGGAGAAAGCGTCCGAGGTGGCCGGTGAGCGATTCGACGTGACCGCTGCCGATGAGACCGGCCAGCTCTTCCCAGTCGCGGCGGAGCTCGGCTTCGTCGTCGGCGCTCAGGCGATAGAGCAGCGGTTGGCCGAGGCGGCGGGCCGCGACAGCGATCGTGCGTTCGCCCTCGACGGGCATCCAGAGCACGGCCTGGAGCTTGCGCCGGACGCGTGAGTCCGCCCATTCGACGTCGCCGATTTCGGTGAGCGGGATGGTGCACACGAAGGTGGACTCGAGCGGCGCGCCGCTGCGGTCCACGGGCAGGGTTTTTAGCTCGATCGAGAGCTCGGGGAAGTCGGGCAACGCGCGCGAACCGGCGCTCGCGCCCAGCGCTCGTTCCACCAGGTTGCCGACGAAGCCTTTGGCGCGGCGCAAATCGAGCGGCACGGGGACGCTCAGGGTGGCGGCCAGCTCGCCGAGCGACATGCCGCCCAGCGCTTGCGCGCGGCTGAGCAGCTCCTGCTCGGTTCGAGGCGGGACGAGGCTCACGACCCCGCTCGGTACCGCGCCACCAGCAGAGCCACGTCGTCCTGTTGGTCGTGCATGAATTCCGTGACTGCCGTACGCAGGCGATCGCGGATGACTCCAGCTGGCTCGCCTTGCGACCGACCGAGCTCGTGAGCGAGCCGGGCAAGGCCGAATTGCTCTCCAGCCTGGTTGGCGGCCTCGATGACGCCGTCGGTGTAGAGCAGCAGCACGTCACCGTCGCGCAGGCGGTAGTGCGTATCTTGCGTGGCGGCTTCGATGTCGCGCGTGGCAGCCACCCACGTACCGAGCGACGGCACGGCCTCCACCTGGCCGGAATCGGCGCGCAGCACCAGCATGTCTTCGTGCGCCCCGGCGAACACCAGCTCGCCGTCAGCTTGGTAGCGGATCAGGCTCAAAGTTGCGTGCTCGTCCTGGCGCAAGCGCTGGCGCACGTTGTCGTAGAGCACCGCGTTGACGACACGCAGCACGTCGCGCGGCGCTGCCTCGGGCGTGCTGCGCACCAGCGCTGCCACGACGCTTTGCAGCATCATCATGACCAGACCCGAGCGCAAGCCATGGCCGGCCACGTCGCCAATGCCGATCCAGCAGCCTCGCTCGGTCGGCAGAACATCGTAGTAGTCGCCCCCCACCTCGGTCGCGGGCAGCATGGTCGCGGCGATCTCGAGGCCGCGCACCGCAAGGTCGCGCGGTAAGATCGAGGTTTGAATGCGCGTGGCGATCGACAGCTCCTGCGCCAGCCGCCGCTGCTCGGCCTTGTCGCGCTCGGCCGTCTCGTGCTGAACGCGACGGATCAGCGCGGCGCCGTGCAGCGCCGCGCTGACCAGCTCGCGCAGCAGCTCGTAAACCACACGTCGGCGTGGCCCGAGCTCGAAAAGCGCGAAGCCGAGCTGCGTGTTTTCGAAGAACAATGGCTCGACCACCATCGCGCGCCGTCGCTCGTTCAGCATGCCGCTTGGCCCGAGCGCCAGGGTGTCGAAAACCAGCCCGCCGGGCGGCAATTCCAGCAGCCGCCCGCCATCGTAGGCCACGATCAGGCGCGAGCTCTCCGGCGGCTGTCCCCAGCCCTCGTACAGCGACAAGAAGCAGCTGCGGATGCCCAACGCCGGCAAGCGATCGGCCAGTGCGCGCGGCAGGCTCTCCACGTCGAAGGAAGTGATGAGCGATTCGCTGGTGTCGGTCAGGATGCTGGCAGAGCGCTCGGCCTCGGCCCGCAATGCGCGCTGCTCACGATCGATGGCGTCGGCGATCAGCACCCGCAGGCGCTGCCACACGTCCTCCAGCCGCATCCAGCGCTGCGCGTCACCGCGCACGTAGGGCAGCAGCCGCCGCCTCATCTCGGTCAGCGTTTGCTGCCAGGCGATCACGTCGCCACGCGCTTCGATGGTGGCGGACAGCAGCGCGTCGAGCCGCTCGATCAGGCGCCGATCGGAGACGTAGTCGAGCGACTCACCCAGGGCGTCCAGCAGCGCCAGCTCGAAACCGGGCTCCACCGCGGCGCGCGCTCGCCGGGCGGAAGCCTCCAGCTCGGCGCCAAGCGGTCCGCGCAGTCGCTCGAACGCTTCGCGAAACGGGATTTTGGACGTACTGAGTGATGGCGGCGCGTCCGAGGGCGCGCCGTCGGACAAACAGCCGCACGAGCGGCGGCGCACCAGCCGTGAGCCGAGCACCCGTCGCTCCGGAACGGACACGCTTTCGAGCTGAGAGCTCAGCACGTCCAAAGCGTGCGCTGCCAGCTCGTAATACGGCTGGCGCACCGTGCTCAGCGTGGGCGTGGCGCCGCGTGCTTCCTCGGCGTCATCGAAGCCAACCACCGCCACCGTATGCGGCACGTCGATACCGCGCGTACGCAGCACCTCCATCGCCCCCAGCGTCGACAGGTCGTTGGCGCCCACCAAGCCGTCGAAGTCGACGCCCCGCTCGAGCAGCTCGGCCGTGGCACGCCGTCCGCC
>DATDEV010000558.1:0-8870 GCA_036522995.1 Polyangiaceae bacterium | reverse complement strand
GTGCGTCTCGCCCAGGCGCTAGACTTCGATGAAGCGGAGCGGCTCGCGCGCGTCGCGCTTGCCCAGAACCCGCGTCTCACGCACGCCTACTACGTGCTCGCTGGCATCGCGGTGCGTGACCAAGACTTACCGGCGGCCGACAGGTACGTGACCGAAGGGCTGAAGGGCAACCCCCGCGATTTGCCGCTGCTCAGCATGCGGGCGGCGGTGCGCTTCCTCGCCGAGGATCCGCCCGCGTTCGAGCGGCAAAAGGCCCAAATACTGAAGCTCAACCCCGAGTACTCGCGCCTTTACTCCATCGTCGGGGAGTTCGCGGACTGGGAGCACCGCTACGACGAGATCGTCGTGCTCATGAAGGAGGCGGTCGCGCTCGACGGCAAGGACTCCAAGGCCGAAGCCGAGCTCGGCTTCAACCTAATCCGCTCCGGTGGCGAGCAGGAAGGCGTCGCGGCGCTCGCTCGCAGCTTTCGCCTCGACAAGTACAACGTGCGCGTCTTCAACACGCTCGAGATGTACGAGCAGGTGATCGCCAAAGAGTACGTGACGGTGAGCCACCCCCGCTTCGCCATTCGCTACAACAAGAGCGAGCGCGAGCTGCTCGAGCGCTACGTGCCGCAGCTGATGGCGCGTGCGTTCGACGTGATGCAGAAGAGCTACGGCTTCACGCCCGCGACGCCGGTGGGCGTGGAGCTGTACGCCGAACGCGAGAATTTCGGCATCCGAACCGGTGGTTTGCCGCAAATCGCCATTCAAGGCGTGTGCTTCGGCAGGACGCTGGCCAGCATGAGCCCCGCGCACGAGTCCTTCAATCTGGGCATGACGCTGTGGCACGAGCTCAGCCACGTATTTCACATTCAGATGTCACGCAGCCGCGTGCCGCGCTGGTTCACCGAAGGCTTGGCCGAGTACGAGACCATCCTGGCTCGCCCCGAGTGGGTGCGCGAGAACGACCAGGAGCTGTTCGAAGCGGTGCGCGGTGGGCGACTGCCGGCGCTGGGCAACATGAGCCGCGCCTTCACGCGCGCCGAAGAGCTGCAAGACGTCGGCACCGCCTACTACGCGTCTAGCCAAATCATGGTCATGCTCGGCGAGCACTACGGTCACCCCAAGCTCGCGGAGATGCTCCGCCAGTGGGGCGCCGGCAAGACCAGCGAGCAGGTAATGGCCAACGTGCTCGGCAAGAAGCCGGCCGAGCTCGACCAAGAATTCCGGCAATTTGCCGAGAAAAAGCTGGCGCGCTTCCAAACCCAGTTCGTGCCGATGCAGCGCAAGGGGCGGACCGATCGCCTGCGGGCGGAGGCCAAGCAAGCGCCCGCGGACGTGACCAAGCAGCTGCGCTACGTGCTGGCGCTGCTGCGTGACGGCGACCACGACCAAGCTCGGAAGGTGCTCGAGCAGGTGCAGCGCCTCGACGCGAGCAACGCCGACGCGCGCTTCTTGCGCGCGGAGCTCGATCAGGGCGAGCAACCGCAGAAGGCGATCGCCGGCCTGAAGCAGATGAGCGAGGCGCGGCAGGACGGCTACGCGGTGCAGCTGCTGCTCGGCAAGTTGCTGATGAGCGCCGGCGATGACGCGGCGGCGCGCACGGCGATCGAAAAGGCGGCCAGCTTCGACCCGCTCTCCCCCACTCCGCACTACCTGCTGGCCGAGCTGGCTCACACCCGCGCCGACGACGACGCGGAGCTCGCCGCGCTGCGCCGTCTG
Organism: Polyangiaceae bacterium; assembly: GCA_036522995.1. Taxonomy (GTDB): domain Bacteria; phylum Myxococcota_A; class Polyangia; order Polyangiales; family Polyangiaceae; genus PMG-095. Next base: position 7,166 of record DATDEV010000558.1, on the reverse strand, counting down.
GCCGAGCTGGAGCAGCACGAAAACAAGGTCTACCGGCGCTTGCTGGCGCTCCTGGTAGCCAAAAAAGGCTGGGATGAGGCGGTCAAGCTGGGCGAGGCTGCCGTTTATGCCGACATGGAAGGCTTCAGCACGCATCGTCTGTTCGGCGAAGCGTTGGCTCAGACCGGTGACAAGGCGCGCGCCGCGTTCGAGCTCGAGAGCGCCACGCTTTCGCCGGCCGAGCCCAAGCAGCTGTCCGAGGCGCACACGCGGCTCGCCGAAATCTACGCCTCCGTCGGCCGCGCCCGCGACGCAGCCAGGTCACGCAAGCGCGCCCAGGAGCTGCTCGCGTCCGCCCCTGCGAGCGATTGAGTCGAGGCCGAGCCCGTCGCTCGCGACCGGTTACGTGGTCTCGTCGGCAGGGTCTGCGGCGCTGCGCAGGCCGAGCGCTTTGGCCTTCTTGTACAGATGACTGCGCTCCAGACCCAGCGCTCGGGCGGTGGCCGCCATCTGGCCGCCGTGATGCGCGAGCGCCTCTTCGAGGATCGTGCGCTCGGCTTCGTCGGACAGGATCCGGAAGGGGATACCGGGGCGATAGAGCCCAGCGCTCGGCGGTGCATCGGCCATGCCGATGGCGCGCAGCACGTCGGCCTCGGTGACGTCGTCGTCGGGGTTCAGGATCACGATCCGTTCGATCACGTTGCGCAGCTCGCGCACGTTGCCAGGGTACGAATGAGCGGCGAGCGCCTTCAGCGCGGCTTCACCGAGCTTCAGCCCCGGGCGTCCGTTGGCCAGGCGAGCGCCCTTCAGGAAAGCGTCGGCCAGCAACGGGATGTCGTCGCGGCGCGCGCGCAGCGGCGGCAAATCGAGCGGCAGCACGTTGAGTCGATCGTGGAGATCCGCACGGAACGTACCGGCCGCCACGGCGGCGCGCAGATCCTTGTTCGTGGCTGCCACCACGCGCACGTCGACCTTGAAGGTCTCGCTGCCACCGACCCGCTCCACCTCGCGCTCTTGCAGCACGCGCAGCAGCTTGGCCTGCATGGGCAAGGGCATGTCGCCCACCTCGTCCAGGAACAAGGTGCCGCCGCCGGCGCGCTCGAACTTGCCGCGGCGCTGCTTGGTAGCGCCCGTGAAGGCTCCGGCCTCGTGTCCGAAGAGCTCGCTTTCGATCAGCTCGGCCGGTACGGCGGCGCAATTCAGCTTTTCGAGCGGCCCCTTGGCGCGCGGCGAAGCGCGATGGATGGCGCGCGCGATCAGCTCCTTGCCGGTGCCGCGCTCGCCGATCACCAGCACACTGGCGCTGGCCTTGGCGGCGCGCAGCACCTGCTCCCGCAGCGCCAGCATGGGCCGGCTTTCGCCGAGCAAATCGTCGCCCAGGCCGGCCTCGCGGCGTAGCTCCTGCGCTTCGGCTTCGGCGCGCGTCAGGCGCAGCGCGTTGTCGAGCACGACCAACAGCCGATCGGTAGAGAGCGGCTTTTCGAGGAAGTCGAGCGCACCCAGGTGCGTCGCGCGCACGGCGGCGTCGATGGTGGCATGCCCGCTCATCATGATGACTTGTGCGTCCAAGCCGCCCGCCATCAGCTTCGACAAGAGCGTCAGGCCGTCGCCATCTGGCAGCGCCACGTCCAGCAGCACGACGTCGTAACTTTGCTTGGCCAGCTTGCTCTCTGCAACCGCGACGCCGCCCGCGACGTCCACCCCATAACCCTCGAGTGATAAGACTCTCTTCAGCGTCGCCAGAATCGAGGGCTCGTCGTCCACCACCAGGATTTGGGCGCGGGGCATCGCTCCCGCACGCTAGCATTTGCGCGCCAATTCGACCCAAGCCTCCAGTCTCCGGGGGGAAAGGCGACGCGAAGAGCTTTCAAGAGCATGCGCGGCCTCGGGCACGCTATGCTGCTGTTCGCCGCCGTCGATGAGCCTCGAAGCCACCGCAACAGGAAACCTCCAGGCCACGCCGTTCGGTCACCTGCTCGTGTATCTGCTCGACCGCGGCATGACCGGCAGCCTGGTGCTCGAAGAGGCCGATGGCTCCAAGCACGCCATCTGGTTCGACGCCGGCGCGCCCGCCAAGGTGAAGACCGCGACCCCCGTCACGTACCTGGGTCAAGTGCTGGTCGAGCAGCGCGTCATCACACGTGAGGTCTACGAGCTGAGCTTGCGCGGAGCGCTCCACACGCGGCGTTTGCACGGCGAAGTCCTGCTCGAAACCGCTGCCATCGATCAGCGCTTGCTGCGCGACGCGCTGCGCGAGCAGCTGGCGCGGCAGGTGCTGTGGCTGTTCAGGCTGGCCCCGACCACGCTCTACGGCTACTACGATCAGGTCAACCTGCTGGAGCGCTGGGGCGCCCCCGAAGGCTTGCGCGTGCGCCCCTTGGCGCTGATTTGGCGCGGCCTACGCCGTCACGCCAGCCCGGCGGAGATCGAGAGCGTGACGGCGCGACTGGGCCAACGCCCGATCGAGCTGCACGTAGACGCGCCGATCCGGCGCTTTCGCTTCGAGAGCTCGGAGCAGTCGCTGATCGACGTGCTGCGCGCCAAGCCGCAGTCGCTGGCGTCGCTGATCGCTTCGGGGTTGGCAACGCCCGACGAGGTCAAGCGGCTCGTCTATGCGCTGGTCATCCTGCGCCAGCTGGAGCTGGGCGTGCCGGGAGCCGAGCCGGTCGGTGTGGATGAGGCCCCGTCCTCGTCGCGCATGCCCATCGCCCCGGCAGGCCGCGTCATGCTGCCGGAGCGAGACAACGCGCGCGGCTCGATTCCCGACATCGAGCACGTCGTGCCGCGGGCATCCAGCGAGCATGGCGCCGCCACGCCAGTGCCGATCGGTCCTTCGTCCACGCCGGCGCCCGCGAAGCTTTCGGTGCCCGCGGCGCCGCGCGCGTCGCTCAAGCCCGGCGTGGTGGCGATGCCGCCCGGCACCGTGCCCAGCAGCGGCACGGCCGAGCTGCGCCTGGAGCTGGAAGCGATTTTCGAGCGCCTCGGCGGCACGCACTACGAGGTGCTGGGTGTGCCGAAGGATGCGACCGTCAATGTGATTCAAAACGTGTTCTTCTCGCTGGCCAAGAAATGGCATCCCGATCGGCTGCGCAGCGAGCTTGCCGACGTCAAGGCGCAGGCCACGCGCGTGTTTGCGCGCGTCAGCGAAGCGAGCCAGGTGCTGTCCGACCCCAGCTCGCGCCAGGAATACGACCAGTCGCTCAGCCACGGCTTGAATGCCGACGAGGCCGAGCAGGTGCACAAGGTGCTGAAGGCCACCTCGGCCTTCCAGAAGGCGGAGGTGCTGCTCAAGCGCGGCAACCTGGCCCTGGCCGAGAAAGAGGCGCTGATCGCCTTCGAAAACGATCCCACTCAGGCCGACCACGTGGCGATCCACGTTTGGATTCAAGCTCAGAAGCCGGGCGTGGATCTGGGTCTGCTCACCGTGGAGCTCGAGAAGGCGGTCAAGGCCGAGCCCAACAACCTGCGCGTGCGCTGGTACCGAGGCCAGCTCTTCAAGCGCCTGGGTCGCGTGCGCGAGGCGCTGCACGACTTTCGTTTCATCGTCGAGCGCGATCCGCGCCACACCGACGCCCATCGCGAGGTGCGGCTGTACGCCATGCGGCGTGGCAGTCGCCCCCCCAGCAAGCCGCCCGACGGCAAATCGCTGCGCCCCGCTGCTCCCGATTCGCAGGGCTCGAGCAAGAACAGCCCATCCTCCAAGCCCGGCTTGCTCAACAAGCTGTTCAAAAAGCCCTGACTTAGGCCGGCGCCCGCTTCGGTCAAGGTCGCGAAGGCCGCAACCACCTGGCAGCTCGCCTGCTCGCTCGACGACGGTGCGATGCGCAAGCGACGATTGGACCAGGAATGATCGGACCGAGTAGCCCTAACCTAGTCGCTTTCCGGCGCGCCGCGCTGCACGTCCAACTGCGAGACGATCGCTGGCGCGCCCTCGGCGCGCAGCCCCAGCGTGAGCCGCCCGGCGGCCACGCTGCAGAACACGCTTTCGCCCCCGTATAGCAGCTGAGCGCTCTGGCCGCTGCGAATCACGGTCGGTCGCTCCTCGGCCTGGGTCAGCGCTGGACCCTCGGGCCAGGGGCACGCCGAGCCGCCGAGCGCCGCCTCACCCAGCATCACGACCGGGAGTGCAGGCGAGTCGGGCGCGACGTGCAGCGTGATCGTGACCTCGGCGTAGTCGGTATCCGTCACCAGTACGGCGAGCCCCAGGCCGCCGTCGTCGCCCGGCGCGAGGTGCAGCTTGGCGTCGGCGTAGACCTCGGCGGCGTTCACCGCGTGGGCCGGGGCCAAGTGGAGCGGCCGAGCAGGGTCGAGCGGGTCCGAGAGCAGCACCAACGCCACGTCCTGCGTGAAGCGGTTGCGCGTGCCGAGCCGCAGGCCCACGAGCTCGCCGTGCTCCGCGCTTTGGTCATCGTCGAGCCAGACGAATGCATCGGGATCGATCGCGACCGGTTGGGGAAAGCGCGGGCGCGGCAAGCGCAGATCCGCCGGTACGTCGGCCAGCTCGAACGCCTTGGCCCAAGGGTCGAAGCGGAACAGCCGCGGCACGTCTTGGGCGCTGGCGAGCGCTGCGATCAGCCACGGGCGGCCATCGCTACCCGGAAGTAGCCTGGGGTTTGCCGCGAAGATCGAGCTCAGCTCGATGTCCTCGACCTTGCCCTCGGCGTCGAGCCACCAGGCGTGGAACAGGCCATCATCGTCGGCCTCGCCGTCGACGATGAGCACAGCCGCTCCCGGCATGGCCACGAACGCTCGCCCAGCTCGCGGCGGCAGCTCACTACCGGTGCTGGCGAGGTTGCGCGTCGCGTCCGGCGAGAGCCACTCCCCAACGGGCGACGACACCGGCAGGCCGTCGAGGTCTACACCCCCGCCGACGAACACGCGCCCATCGCTGAGCAGCAGCGCCACCGGATCGATGCGCGGCCCGATGCTCGCGCGCAGCTCGGAAAGCCGGGTTTGCGGCGAGATCACCTCGGTCAGCTGCTGCGCCGTGTTGCTGCTACCGGTCTTGGTTCGACCGCCCACCAGCAGCGTGCTGCCGTCGACGAGCTTCACTGCTGCGTGGCGGGTGCGGTTGTTCCTGAGCTCGATCAGCTCGCCCACGAAGGCGCCCGCCAGCGGGTCGAAGATCTCGGCCGTGCTTCGCGGCTCCAGGTCTTGCTCGGGCACGCCGTTCTGGGGCTCTTGTCCGCCGGCGATCAGCAGGCGACCGTCGAACTCGGTGGCGGTGGCAAACGCGCGCGCCTCGCGCAGTACCGCAATTTGCGGCGACGTGTCGAAGGACGCCAGCGCCCCGTCGGTGACGCGGAAGGACAGCGCGCCCACGATCGCGTCGCTGACCAGCGCATCGTTGCCGCCCGCTGCGGCCACCAGCCCGTGCTCGGAAACGTAGCCGAGCGCCTGGCCGCCCTGCTTGCCCGGATACCCCTGGTCGCCATCGGGTCGATAAATCGAGCAGCTGGTGAGCTCGGGCCAGAGCAGCACGTCCAGCGCAGTTTCCGCCACTCGTTCGCCGTAGCCGATGAAGCGCGGCTGGCTGGTGTCGAAGCGCGCCTCGATGGCGCGCGTCGCCGCAGGGAAGCGCAGCGGAATGGCCACTCCGCCGGCAGGTTCGAGGGGCAGGATTTCTGCCGAATCGTTGCTGGCCGCAAAATCGCCGAGCGCTTGCAGCTCGAGCTGTCCGTCGCGCTGACTTTCGGGCACGCCGCAGCCCGCGAGCGAGTGCGTCGCGACTGGCAGCACGCTGGAGAGCTCGTCGGCGGACGAGCCGCAGCCCAAAAGGCACAGCGCCGCTGCGATTTGTAGGTTACGCTGGAGCGGTCCGAAAGCGCTGATGTTTCCTCAGATCTTCGGCAAGTACGTGTTGGAGCGCGAGCTGGCCTCGGGAGGCATGGCGCGCGTCTACCTGGCCACTTTACGCGGCGCAGTGGGATTCGAGAAGCGCCTCGTGGTCAAACAGATTCGGCCGGAGCTGGCGCTCGACGAGGCCTTCGTGCGGCGTTTCGTCGAGGAAGCCAAAATCGCGGTGGAGCTCAGCCATCCCAACATCGTTCCGGTCTACGAGCTGGGCGTCGAGCAGGGCATCTACTACATCGCGATGGAGCTGTGCGAGGGGCTCACTTTGACCGAGATCCTGATGGAGACCGGGCCCCTGGATCCAGCCGAGGGCTCACACGTCGGAGTCGAGATTTGCCGCGCGCTCGACTACGCCCATCGACGTGGCGGCATCGTTCACCGCGACGTCACGCCGCGCAACGTCTTGCTCGACGAGGAAGGCGCGGTACGGCTGATCGACTTCGGCATCGCGGCACCCGTGTCGGGCGCGCGCGCCGACGAGCGCATCGAGGTGTTCGGCTCGCCGGGGCACATGCCGCCCGAGCAGATTCGCGGGCTGCGTTTGACGCCGGCGACCGACGTCTTTGCGGTCGGAGCGCTGCTCATCGAGGCCTGGACCGGGCGCCCACCCTTCCGTCGCGGCAGCTTCGAAGCCAGCGCTGCGGCGCTCCACGAGCCACTACCGCCGCTGCAGGGCGAGCACCCCGAGCTGGAGCCGGTGGCGGAAGTGATCATGCAGGCGGTCGCCCTGAACGCTGCCGAGCGCCCGCAGGACGCCGAGGTGCTGGCGCGCAAGCTGCGCGATTTCTCGCGCCAGTTCGACAGTGGCGACGTGGCCAAGCGCCTGGGGCAACGCGTGAAGCGCGCTCGGCGCCGCCTGCGCAGCTCGCTGCCGTGGCTGCCCGGCGAGCCGAGCGGCCCGCTCACGCCCGCGGCATCGCCTCGAGCGCTGGCGTCGAGCCGGCCCCCGCCGCGCACGCCTGCGACGCCGCCTATGCCCGTGACGGGCTCCGGCTCGAGCCCGATCACGCGCACCTTTGCTGCCAGCGGCGACCTGGTCGAGTGGACGCGCAAGCTCGCCAGCGTTCCGCCCCTGGCTAGCGACCAGGACGACACGCCCGCACCCTCGGTGCCGCCCTCCGAGGTCGAGCTCGACGAGCTGGCGACGCGCGCCATCCCGACGCCTCTGAAGCCGCCAGCAGCCCAGCGTCGCGTCCCCTGGCCCGCGCTGGGCATCGGACTGGCCGTGGTGGCGACGCTAGCCGCAGTAAGCCTGCGCCGTGGCTCGTTGCCACCGGTCCCCTCCGAGGCGCCGGTCGGGGGGGTGTCGCGCTCCGGGGCTCCGTCCTTGGCAG
>DATDEV010000557.1:0-21755 GCA_036522995.1 Polyangiaceae bacterium | reverse complement strand
CACGTCTCGCAAGATCGGGTGCGCGAGGCCTACCGCAAGGCCCATCCCCGGGCCTGAGCCTTATCGGCGCTTGAACCGCGGCAGTTCACAAGTAAAGTGGGAAAGTGTCGTTCACGCTAACAGAGGCCCGCGGCAGCGAAGTGCCGGTGATCGTCGAGGTCCCGCACGCAGGGCTCGAGCTGGACGCGCAGGTGCTTTCGACCCTGACGGCGCCGGCTCAGTCGATCGGGCGTGATGCCGATCTGTACGTGGACGAGCTGTATGCGGACGCGCCCGACTGCGGGGCGACCCTGCTCACGGCGCGCATGAGCCGCTACGTGTGCGATCTCAACCGCTCCGAGCACGACGTCGATCGCGACACCGTGCAGGGCGCCACTGGGCGCGCCAGCCCTCACGGGCTGATCTGGCGCTCGACCACCGAGAGTCGCGCGGCGATCGCCGTCCCGCTGCCGCGCACCGAGCTCGAGCGACGGCTCCAGAGCTATTACCGCCCGTATCACGACAAGCTCGACGAGCTGGTGCGAGCCCGCCTCGAGCGACACGGCTTCGTCATCCTGGTCTCGGGCCACTCGATGCCGAGCCGTGGCCGCGACGGCCACGACGATCCGGGGCGCGAGCGCGCCGATGTGGTGCCGGGCACGCGGCAGCGCAGCACCGCGGCGGCGACGGTCATCGAGGCCGTGGAGCAGGTGTCAGCGCGCTTCCGGCTCGGCGTCGCGCACGACGACCCGTACCGCGGCGGGCACACCACCATCCGTTTTGGGCGCCCGAGTGCCGGCATCCACGCCATCCAGATCGAGCTCAGCCGAAAGCTCTATATGGATGAGCTGACCCTAGCCAAAAAGCCCAATGAATTCCGGCTCATCAGGAGCTTTTGTCGTGCAATTGTGCAGGAATTGGCCGTCTTGCAGGCAGTCCCGCTGGCCCGGGCCCGGCGCGCTTAGCGTTGGCCGGACGGCACGTACGGCTTGACTTAAGCTGCCCTTGAACTACGTTCCGCGGCCTTCCCCCATGGCCCGCAGCGAAATCACTGGCAAGCGCCGCATGGCAGCGCAGAACGTCTCGCACTCCAACATCAAGACCAAGCGTTGGCAGAACGTGAACGTCCAGCGTCGTCGCCTGTGGGTGGCCGAGCTGGGCCGTCACGTGACGCTCGATGTCACCACCGGTGACCTGCGCTCGATCGACAAGGTCGGCCTCTTGGCGTACGCCAAGAAGCACGGCCTCAAGCTGGCCTGATTCAGGCTTCGAGCGCGGCGACGGTCCGCGCGGTGTTGTTACGACGCATGCCGAGACGTCGCCCTTCGCTCGAGAGCGGAGCGAGCGACGTCGGCGCGCCCCACAGCTCGATCGGCGAGCTGCTCTCGTCGTAACCGATCCACACCGGCGCAGCCGCGGGCAGCGGCGTGCCAGGTGCAACGCGCGGCACCCCGCGCAGCGTGGGCGCAGCGAGCAGCGGACAGGACAGCTCCAGCTCCTCCACCGGCAGCGCCTCGGGCAAAGAGTCGAAGCTCACCGCGGCGAACAGTCCGTTGATGTCCATCGCCGTCACCACGACGCCGCGCGCGGGCGCGACCTTGGCCTCGTCCGCCCACGGAGCGATCAGCACGGTCGCGCCGTTTTGCTCCAGGCGCACTGCCGGCAGGTCGAGCGCCTGCGGATGAGCGAAGTCGGCCGGCGTGACCAGACCACCGGCGGGAGGTCCGAAGGCGCGCACCAGCATGCGCGAAACCTCCGGCTCCGAGAACGCCAGCGCGCCCACCTGACCCACGCGCGTCAGCACGGCCGCTCGCCGCTCTGCGCCGCGTTCGCGCGCCAGCGCCACACCAGCCTGCACGAGCCGCCCCAGCGTGGCCTGGGCCCCATAACCGAGCGACACCGCCAGCGCCGGCACCGAGCAGGGCACGCCGACGCGCGAGGTCAGGGGGGGCGCGGCGTCAGCCAGGGTGCCGCGCGGGCGCTTGGCATTCTTGCCGGGCTGACGCACGCGACCATCGAAGGCGCGCTCGCCGGAGCCGGTGCCCCCGAGCAGCAGCGTGACCGCGCCGAGCAGCACGCCCGGGTAGGCCCCGGCTGCCGCGAAGTAACCGGCCAGCACGGCGTCGATGGCGCTGCCGCCTCGTGCCAATTGCTCGGCCGAGGCCGCCTCGCACAGCTCGTCGTTGGACCGCGAAAGGGCGCGGAACCTCACGCTCACGACTCTTCGTCCTCGTCCTCGTCGGACTCGTCGTCGGACTCGTCGTCCTCGAGCTCCTCGTCGTCGTCCTCGTCGAGCTCGTCGTCCGCACCGGCCGCCGCGGCGCCACGCTGCACGCCCAGCAGGCTGCGTAGGTCTTTGGCGGCGCGCAGGGCGTTGTCGCCTTCGATGACCACGTAGGCCTCCTGGAAGTCTGCCAGGCGATCGGCGGCCCGTTCGATGGCCGAGCCCCGCACCCGACCAGCGGCCCCGAGCGACTGGATCCGCGCGTAAGCCACCGGCCCCTCGGGCAGGTCGTCGCGCCCCGGGTCGCGTACCAGCGTGACGCCCAGCGCTTGCGCCTGCTCCTCGGCCTCGGCCTCGGCCATCAGCCCCGCTGGTTCCCAGGCGATCGCGATCTCAGCCGCCTTGAGCAGCTCGATCAGTCGCGCGAGCCGGGCGCGCGTGCGAACGACCGGGCGCGCCGTGGGCGGCGTGCGCAGGACGATCCAGCGAGCCGCCAGGGCCCGCGCGGTATCGACGGTCGGAGCCACGTCGGCCTCGGTCAGGTCGGCCTCGAGTGAGGCAACCTTCTTGGGCGTCACGACGGCGAATACCAGACCGGCCGGCGACTCGCTCTTCATCGCCTCGAGCGTGCGCTTGCGGGGTGCGCCGTTATCCAGCCGCACTTCGAGCAAATCCAAGTGCTTTCCATAGCGAGCGATGGCGAGCGCGGAGGGACTCTGACCGACACGGAGCATCATCGAGGGGTCCGGCTCATAGCCCATCTCGGGCTCTTGGGCCAGGCGCCAGGCGCCCGCCGCCTGGAGCCGCACTTTGCCGGCGCGGGCGCGCAGGCTCAATCGGGCGTGAAGTGGAACCACTGCGTCGGGCACTGGCTCACGAAAGCCTGCATCGCGTCGGCCGCGTGCTGCGCTCCGGCCGAAAGCGCCTCGGCGCTCGGCCGCCGCGGTAGCTTCACGGGCTCGGCAATCTGCAGCTCGTAGTCGAAGAAACCGCGCCGCCGGCCGAACACCGGGACCACCCAGGTGCCGCTCAGGGCCGCCAGGCGAAACGGCCCCTCCGGTACCCCGAACGGCTCACCGAACAAGCGCACGTCGATGACGCGCCCGCTCGGCGGCACGCGGTCCATCTGCAGCGCCGCCACGCCGCCTTGCTTGAGGTGCGCGATCAGCGGCAAGGCGTCGGTCGGGTGCTCCCCCACGTGCAGGATGCGCAGGCCTCGTTCGGTGCGCAGGCGATCTTGCAGCTCGCGCGCTTGGCGATTCGGCTCGGGCTCCATGACCAGCACCACGTTGGCCGCCAGCGTGGTTCCCAGCAGCTGCGCTGTCAGCTCCCACGGACCGACGTGCGCCGTCACGAGCACGACGCCTCCGTGCGCGAGCGCGTCGTGCAAGTGCTGCTTGCCCTCCACCGCGACGCGCGGCGTCGCATCGCTGCGCCCGGCAGCGATCGACTCGGCAAAGCAGGCGGCGTAGTTGGAGAGCGTGCCCAGCGCGTCCAGCTGCTCGCGCAGCGCGCCGCGCGGCCCGTGGATCCGCCGCAGGTTGCGCACGATGCGCTGGCGCATGTCCGGTAGTGCCAGCCCGAACGCGGCCCCGATCGCCGGTGGGCTGAGGCGCACGAAGCTGCGCGGCCCCTTGAGCGCCCCCCAGTGCGCCAGGCGCCGCAGGAGCAGGCTCTGCTCGTGCCGCGGAGGTTGCTGGCCAGCCATGCGGCGCAGTCCCTCTCACGCCCGAGGCGCGCGAGCAAGCCGCTTGGCAAGCGCTCCGTCCACCGGCAAAGTCCCCAGGTGCCGGCCACGCCGAATGCGTCGACCACGACGGACACGCTGCTCGGCGGCATGCTGCGCGTGCGCCAGCCGCGCTCGGGGTATCGCATCAACATCGACTCGCTGCTGCTGGTTGGCTTCGCCGGCACGCGGCGCGTGGAGCGCTTGGTCGACCTGGGCGCTGGCGTCGGAGCGCTCAGCCTGCTGGCGCTGTTTCGCGGTATCGCCAAGCGCGCCCTGCTCGTGGAAGCGGACGCCGTGCTGTCGCAGCTGGCGCGCGACAACTTGCAGCAGCTCGGGCTCCCCGGCGAGGTGCTCGAGCTCGACCTGGCGCGCTCGAAGCTGCGCGAGACGGGCGTGCCGCTCGTGCTCTGCAACCCGCCCTACTACCCCGCCCACAGTCATCGCCCGGCCCGCACTGCGCAGCGCGCGGCGGCCCGCAGCGGCGAGCTCGCCCCGTTTTTGAAGGCCGCAGCCGGCGCGCTCTCGCGCAAGACGGGTCGCGCGCTGTTCAGCTACCCGGCGCCGCAGCTCGTCGAGCTGCTGCTGCAGGCGGCCGGCTGCGGTCTGGTGCCCAAACGCCTGCGCCTGGTGCATGCCCGCGCCGACGAGCCAGCGCGGCTGGCGCTGGTCGAGCTGCGCGCTGCGCGTCCGGGCGGCCTGGTGGTGGAGCCGCCACTCGTGGAGTGGGTCGGCCGGCGCCGCTCGCCGGAGCTGCTGGAGCTCAGCGCACCCCGAGCAAACGGTCGAACATGATCGCTGCCGCGGCTCGCACGCTCAGGTGATTGAAGCCATCCGGGCGCGGCGAAACGATCGGCTCGAGCAGCCAGGCAGCGCGCTCCAGCACCTCGTCAGCCAGCCCCCAGCCGGTCCCGAAGGCGATCAGCACCGGCGGGCCGTCGCCCTGCAAGCGAGCGCGTCCCTGCTCGTGCGGCAGCGCACGCGGGCCGCCCTTGGCGCTGGTGACCCACAGCTCGGTGTCGGCTCCCGACTCCGCCAGGGCTTCGTCGAGCGATGACACGATGCGCAGGCCGCGCATCGGCGGGACGCGATCGGGGATGCGCCGCGACCCCGAGCCAGTCAGCCAATGCTCGCGCACGCGCGCGGCGAGCTCGCGCTGCGCTGCGATCGGGTGGGCGATATAGAACGCCGACAGGCCGTAGGTGTGCGCGCTGCGGCTGATGTCGTGCAAATCCAGGTTGGTGATGGCGCCCGTCACGATCGCACGCTGGCGATCCAGGATCGGATGGTGAATCAGCACCGCCGAAAGCTGCCTCACGCGCCCGCCTTCCGCCGCGACAGCTCGCTCACCAGCTCCGGACGTCGCTCGGCGCTGCGCAAGCTCGCCTGCTCTTCGCGGTAGCGCTTGATCTTGGCGTGGTCGCCGCTGCGCAGCACCTCTGGCACCTCGAGCCCCCGAAACGACAGCGGCCGCGTGTACTGCGGGTACTCGAGCAGCCCCTGGCACTCGTCGCTGAACGACTCCTCGCGCGCGGAGTCGTCGTTGCCCAGCACGCCGGGCAGCAGCCGAATCACCGCTTCGAGCAGGCACATGGCCGGCACTTCACCGCCCGTGACCACGAAGTCGCCGAGCGAAAGCTCTTCGTCGACGAAGCCTCGCACGCGCTCGTCGAAGCCTTCGTAGCGCCCGCACACCAAGACCAGCCGGGACTGCTCGGCCAGGCGTCGGGCGTCGGCCTGGGTGAAGCGCTTGCCCTGCGGTGTCAGCAGCACGCGGTGCACCGGGGCGGCCGGAGCGGTCTCGGTCAGCGCCGCGCAGGCAGCTTCGAGCGCAGCCACCGTGCAGTCCGCCCGCATCACCATCCCGGAGCCACCACCGTAGGGCGTGTCGTCGACGCTCAGGTGCTTGCCCAGGCCATGGGGGCGCAAATTCTCGTAGTGCACGCTGACCACCCCGCTCTCGTGAGCGCGCCCCATCAGACTCGTGCTGAAGAACGGCCCGAACAGCTCGGGGAAGAGCGTGACGATAGCTATTTGCATGGGCAGGGTGGTTTCTCGAACAGGCGCGTCCTGGCTCATCGCTGGGTTGCTTGCATGCAGGTGGACGTCCAGGTCAGGCGCGCCTCGCTGACTGCAGAGCAGCGATCACCGGCCGCGCCGGTTTTGTTCTCGTGGAGGTGCCCGCTGTTGCCGATCGTGATCTGTTCTTCCAAGACGCACCTGTCTTGTCGGGGCTGGGGCTGCGCCCAGCCCGCCTAGCCTATCAGGCCATCGAGCGACGCGAGCTCCACCAGCTTCTCGGCCACCGAAACGCGCGCAATCCAGTCAGGCACGAGCGGCTGCTCCAGCGTGCGACCGTCGGGCGTGCGGATGACCAGTGCGTCCACGCTGGGGTGCGTGACGACCTCGATCACCGTCCCGATCTCGCCCTCCGGCCCCACCACCTTCGCCCCCAAGAGGTCGACCAGGTAGTATTCGGAGTCGTCGCTCGCGGGCAGCGCTTCGCGTGCCACCCATACGGTGCGCCCGCGCAGGGCTTCGGCCGCGGTGCGGTCACTCACCTGCTCGAGCTTGACCAGGTAAGCCTTGGGCACGGGACGCGCGAATTCGATCGCGAAGCGCGGGGCACCTGCGGCGCTTTCGTCGCGCTCGGCGAGCCAGAGCTCCTGCACCTGGCCGAGCGCGTCACTGCCCGCGTAGAACAGCTCGACGCGCAGCTCGCCGCGCAGGCCGTGCGCGCGCGCCACGCGACCGATCGCCAGTAGGCCTTCGGCCGCGGGCTCGCCCTTCAATCGATGATGTCGAGGTGTGCGCGACGCCCGATCTTGATCGAGGCCGCCGACACGATGGTGCGGAGGGACTGCGCGGTGCGGCCCTCCTTGCCAATCACCTTGCCGATGTCGTTCTTGGCGACACGCAGCTCGAGGATGATGTTGTTGTCACCCTCGATCTCGGCGACGTCCACGCTTGCGGGATCGTCCACCAGCGCTTCCGCCAGGGTCTGTACGAGTTGCTTGAGCGCCATGACTTAGCGGGAACCGCTCAGGTGGCGGCCGGCTGAGCCGGGTTCTTCTTGAGCAACTGGGTCAGCGTGTGCGACGGCTGCGCACCGCGAGCGGTCCAGAACTCGAGCCGAGCGCGATCGACGCTGAACGGACCCTTGGGGTCGAACGTGCCGATGTTCTCGATGTGCCGACCGTCGCGGGGGGCGCGGTGATCGGTGACGACGATGCGATAAAAGGGCGCCTTGTTGGTGCCGTAGCGAGAGAGGCGAATGTGAACAGCCATGAATCCTCAGTATCGAAGGGCGGAAACGCTAGCACGAGGCAGCCCCGGCGCTAGGAGCACCAAGGCTGGTTTGGGCCCGACCCATTAAAGGAAGCTTTCGGTACGGTCAAGCCGTGATACTTTAGCGATTCCCAATGCCTGCCCCCAAGGACGAGATCGTCCGCCTGGTGCGAGAGGTCCTGGCGCCCCTGGTTCAGGCCGATGGCGGCGAGCTATACCTCGTTTCCGTCGATGATTCGGCGGTTTCGCTGCACCTGGCCGGTCGTTTTTCGGGTTGCCCAGGCAATACCCTGGCCCGGCGGCGCGTACTCGAGCCGCTCATCGCCTCCGCCGCGCCCGGCGCCACCATCACGGTCACGACCGGTCCGCTGGTACCCCAAGGGGCCCAGCGGATCTCGGCTGCGTCGTAGTTACTTCTTTTTCGCCTTCTCGGGCTCTTTGGGACCGCTCACCTGGCTGGGCGGATTGGCCGTGGCGTTTTTCACGTCCTTGTCCAGCTCGTGCTGATCGACGATCTGACGCGTGCGCAGCTGGGGGAGCTTCTCCTGGACGGCCTTGTCGATGAAGACGATGCCCAGCGTGTCGCCGCGGTCCACCGCGCGAATGATCTTTTCCCCGTCGCGCCAGACCGCCTCGTCGAAGCTCTGACCCTTCTGGTAGTCGGCGGCGACCTTCTGCGGTGCGGCACCGAACACCTTCGCTAGCTTCTTCACGGCCTGGTCGAAGTTCTCGCCCAGGTTCGACTTCGGCCCCAGCTTGTACTCCTCGTACACCTTCCACAGCTTGTCGCTGAAGAAGAAGAAGTTCCGCGTCGGCAGCTCCTTGCCGTCGTCGCGAGTGCGTCCCGCGAGCCGCGCCAAGCTCTCCTTGTTGCCGTAGCTGTACTCGCCCTTGAGCGCCGATTGATCGATTCCGGTCGGAGTATCCAGGAACTCGATGCGGCTGCGGCGCAGCACCTGCTTCTTGTCGCGCAGCTCGGCCTCGATCGCCAAGGTCTGCGTCGGGCTCGCCGCCAAGAAGCGCTTCTTGAACTCGGCATCGAGCTCCTTGTCGTTCAGCTTCGACAGCTGCTCGAGCGAGATACCCCACTTCAAGCCTGGGTAGACCGGCATTGGGATGGTCTTGGGCACCGTGCCTCCGGCAGCGGCCTTCGCGGGCGGCGCAGCCGAGCTGGGCTCCGCCACGAGCGCAAGCGCTCCAAGGGTCGTGAGGGCGAGGGTGGCGATCAGTTTGAGCTTCATGGCTAATTTCTCCGGGTCCCGCGAGCGGCCGCAACCTAACATTCGAGCTTCGATTCCCTCAAGGCTCCGCCGCACGCGATCGATCGGCGGGCGTGGCCGCGATTCCGGGCGAGGGTCTCGAGTTAGACGCGCGACGTGCGCGGTTATTCTGGTCCAGTCCGGCCTCAGAAGCGAGAGCCGGGCGACCAGGCAGCGACCAGGCGCCATGCACGGTGGCAGCGTCCTCGGCGATAGGGTAAGGAATCGCCGGCCATGGACATGTATTCGCGCAGCGCGTCAGTCGAAATCAAGGGCGAGCGTGAGATTTCGTTGATGCGCGAAGTCTGCCGTTTAGCGGCAGGAACGCTGGAGCGCGTGGGCCCGATGCTGCGCGCCGGCATCACCACTCAAGCCATCAACGACTTCGTTCACGCTGACACGCTCCGCCTAGGCGCCCGCCCTGCCCCGCTCAACTACCGGGGTTTCCCCAAGAGCGTGTGCACTTCGATCAACGAGGTGGTCTGCCACGGCATCCCGAGCTCGAATCGCGTGCTCAAGGACGGCGACATCATCAACGTCGACGTGACCCACCTTTACAAGGGTTTTCACGGCGACACGTCGGCCACCTTCTACGTCGGGGAGCCGAGCGAAGAGGCCAAGCGCGTGGTCGAAGTCGCGCGAAAATCGCTCGAGCTAGGCATCGCGCAGGTGAAGCCCGGAGCACGCCTCGGCGACATCGGTGCCGCCATCCAGGAGTTCGCCGAGAAGCACGGCTGCTCGGTGGTGAGGGACTTCGTCGGCCACGGCATTGGCCGCAAGTTTCACGATGAACCGCAGGTGAAGCACTACGGCCAGTGGGGTAAGGGCCTGCGCCTGCGAGCGGGTATGACCTTCACCATCGAGCCCATGATCAACGTGGGTGAGTACGAGGTCGAGGTGCTCGACGACGACTGGACCGCCGTCACCAAGGATGGCTCGCTTTCAGCGCAGTTCGAGCACACCGTGCTGGTCACGGACGACGGCGTGGAGGTCCTGACTCAGCGCGAAGCGGCCCTCGTGGGCAGCGACCAGTTCCCGAACTACTTCACGAAGCCCTGATGCGGCCTCGCGGCCCATTTCAGTCTGAGCGGCCGACCCGGCTCATGTCCGGCTTGACTCATTTGGTGGCGCGCGACTAGGTTGCGCAGGGCTTTTAGCCCTGGGACCTCGGTCCCGCCGCCACCACCCCGAGCAGGGTCGAGGCGCGCCCGGACGTGCGGAGGTTCGTGCTGGGGCGCTGCCCTGGTGGGCGGGCCCGTCTAATTTTTCGGCTGTAAATGTCGCTTCGATCCAAATCGCGCCCCCAGAAGAAGGGCAAAAAGAGCTCTAAAGCCCAATCGGCCTCCCGCAAGGGGCCGGCCAAGCCGCCGAAGTCTCAAAAGAAAAGCAGCTCCAAGGCGGCTCGTCCGGCTTCGCCCAAGAAGGCGGCCGCCGGGAAAGCCAAGGCGACGACCAAAGTCAAGGCCAAAGCGGCCGCCAAGCCGAAGGCTGGCAAGGGCAAGGTCGTCGACAAGGCAAAGCTGAAGAAGCTGCAAGCGGCGGAAAAGGCACGCCTCCTCAAGGAGCGCGAGGCCGAGCGCAAGGCAGCCGCCAAAGCCAAGGAGACCGCACGCCGCGAGAAAGAGCGCGAGGCGGCAGCCAAGGCCAAGGAAAAAGAGCGCGAAAAGAAGGACCGAGAGCGCGAGCTGGCCCGCCAGAAGAAGGAGCAGGAAGCTCAGAAGGCGCGCGAGCTGAAAGAACGCGAGGCAGCGCGCGTCGCGAAAGAAAAAGAGCGGGCCGCCGAGCGCGAGCGCAAGAAGCGCGAGCGCGACGACGAGCGCGCACGCAAGATCGCCGAGCGCGACGCCGAGCGCGAAGCCGCGCGCAAGCTCAAGGAAGAGGAGCGCGCCAAGCGCGACGCCGAGCGTGAAACCTACCGGCGCGCCAAAGAGGCGGAGCGCGAGCGGATCCGGGCGGACAAGGAAGCGGCCCGACGCGCGCTCGAGGGCAAGGTGGCGCGAGCCTCCAAGCGCGCTGCTCGCGATTTGAGCCGCGGCGCGAGCACGCGTGTGTATCGCCCTGATGCGATCCCGAATCAGTCCGGCACGACTCGCCGGCTAGACACGCCCAGCGGTCAGCAAAAGTTGGTCGGAGTGCGCTCGCTCGAGCCGGGTCAGATCCCGCCCGAGCCCGAGCCCGCTCGCCCGGCGGCGCCGCCGCCCACCCCGGTGGCACCGACGCTGCCCATCGAGGAGCGCTACGCCAAGATCCTGGCGCGCTTGAACGCCACCGATCCGGAATTCCGGCGCGAATACCGCGAGAGCTTCGATATGTCGTGGGTCTATCACGACAGCGCGCTCGAGGGCGTCGTCTACACCTACCAAGAGCTGAAGACCGCCACCGATCCCTCGGTCGGCACCGTGCCGGACGGCATGCAGCCGGTGTGCGAAGAGATCCGCCGGCATCGCCAGGCCATCGAGTACGTGCGCGAGCTGGCCGAGCGCAAGCGCATCCCAATCACGGTCGACACGATCAAGAAGCTGTACGTGATCCTGCGTCCCGACGAGGGTGACGTGAAGTCGGTCAAGTACCGCAAGGACATCCCGCAGCACCGGCTCTACTTCCACGAGTACGCCGCACCCGACAAGATCGCTTACCGCGTGCGGCAGGTGATCGATTGGCTCAATGGTCCAGAGCCGAAGAAGCTCAAGAGCCCGATCCGCATCGCCTCGCGCGTGCACTACGACCTGGTGCGCGTCTTCCCGTTCCCCAACGACAGCGGCAAGGTGTCGCGCTTGCTCATGAACGCCCTGCTCATGCGCGCCGGCTACCCGCCAGCCATCATTCATTCGACGGAGCGGCAGCGCTACTACGAGGCGCTCAAGGGCCAGCTGCCAATCATCCTGCAGATGGCCAACGACTCGATCATGAACGCGCTGCTCAGCATCGAGAAGCGCTTCGACGAGTACGAGGCGGCGCGCCCGAGCTCCTCGCCTGCCCCAGCCGATCCGACGGTCCCTGTCGTCCCCTCACTGGCTTCGCGCACCAGCGCGAATCACGAGCTGGACGACCTCAGCGATCTCGAAGATAGCGCCGACGCCGATGACGCCGACGACGGCGACGCCGACGAAGACTCCAGCTCGAGCGACGACTGACTGAGCGCTCGGCGCGTTGGGGCGAAGGCCTCGACGACCCGGCGGAAGAGCCGCCGAGCCTACTGACGTTTGCCGCCGTTCTCCCAGCCGGTCGCCTGAGCCAGCTTGCCGACGGCGACGTTGTAGTCGAAGATCGCCGACATCACGAGGAAGCGCTTGACCGCCCACTCCTTGGCCGGGTCGACGATGTCCTCCTCGTCGTTGGTGCCGACGTCGATGCCCTGCTGCACCAAGATCAGCCACTTCTTCGCGTAGCTGGCCGCTTCTGCATAAGCGTCGAGCCGGCGCTCGGCGTCCTCGGCCTCGCGATAGGCCGTCTCGACCTCGACAGCGACGCCGCCGAGCGCATAGCGCTCGGTCGCGCGCAGCTCTTCGAGCTGCGCCTTCGCCTGTGCCACGCGCGCCGATTGCGGGAGGAAATCGACCTTCCAGCGTAGCACCAGCGCCGCGCCGTAGCCGACGGTGTTGATCGTCTCGCGAATGAAGGGGTTGGTTTGGTCGGTGACGCCCGGCGCCTTGGCCCAACGAGCCGTCAGGCCCAGGCCGAAATCGGGGTAGTAGCGAGCGCGCTCCAGCCGCACCTGCGCCTCGCGCGCGCTCAGACCAGCGCGCGCCATGTTGATTTCGGGGCGGTGCAAGCGCGCTGCGTTCAGGTAGGTGGCAAGCGGTCCCAGCGCCAGGCGCACTCGCTTCAGCGGCTCCTCCGGCAAGTCGAGGGGCCCGCGAATGCCGGTCAGGAAGCGCAAGCCGGCCAGCGCTACCGCCTCTTTCTGGCGAGCTTCGCTGTGCCGGGCGGTCAGCTCGGCGCGCTGAATCTTGAGCTTGTAGAGCGTGATCTCGTCGCCGTCGCCCTGCTTCACCTTCTTTTCGAGCGTGCTCAGGTACTTCTTCACGTAGTCGTCGGCGTCGTTGATGAGCGCGAGCGCGTCGCGCGCCAGCTGCACGCCGTAGTAGGCGCGGCGCACGTCGAGCTTGATCGCGTTCTTTTCCTTCTCGATGTCCTGCTCGGCGACTTGAACCTGCGCTGCCGCGGCGTCCCACAGGTTGGTGATCTTGCCGAAGGTGTAGAGCGGGATGACGCCGTCGATACCGATTTGCCAGGCCAGGCCCATGTCGCTGCTGAGCGCCGCGTCGGTGTCGGGGCTATACACCTGCGTCCCGCGCACGGTTGGAGCCAGCGACAAACCACCGCTCACGGTGAATTCGCTGAACGGCTGGCTGTAGGCCTGGGACTGTTGCTCGCGCCGGTACTGCAAGCGCGAGCGAGCTTCGTGAATCTTGGGATAGTTCTGGAGCGTGAGCGCGATGCAGCGCTCGAGCGTGTAACCCGCGACGCGCGTGGAGCTGAGCGGGCGCTCGGTATCCATCAGCGCGCGGCCAATGCCCTTCGAGGTCGATTCCTCTGCTGGTGCAACTGGCCAAGCCTCGCTCGCTGTCGGCGGCGCCGGCGTCTCGGCTGCTGCCGGCGACGGCGGCGCCACGGGACCCGGCGGCGCCACGGGCATCTGGGCGCTGGCCGCAGCTACGCCGAGCGCGTGGCTGAGCGCCAGGGCGCTTGCCAGCAAGCGTCGCGAAAAACCAAACTTTTGGACCATCGGCTCAGTCGTCGTCTCGGGTTTTTAACCCCGCTCGCTTCACCGCGCGCCTAAAATTCGACCGATCGAGGCCCGCCTTGCGCGCAGCCTCCGAAACGTTGCCCCCTGTCTGCTGGAGCAGAGCGGAAAAATAGGCGTGCTCGAAGGCGGTCAGGGCCTGCTCCTTGGCGTCGCGGTAAGGCAATTCGAGCCCCTCCAGCATCAGGACGGACGAGCTCCCGCCCTCGTGATAGCCGCCATTGCGACCACGCGCAAACGGCAGATCGCCAGGGGCGAGCGTATCGTCCTTGCAAAACACGATGGCGTGCTCGATGGCGTTTTCGAGCTCACGAACGTTCCCCTTCCAGCTCTGCGCCTGCAAAAGCCGCATCGCTTCGCTCGAAATCTTGGTCACCTGGCTGTTGCTGCGCGCCGCGTACTTCTTCAAAAAGTGATAGGCGAGCAGCGGGATGTCCTCGCGCCGCTCGCGCAGCGCAGGCAGCGAGATCGGCACCACGTTCAGGCGATAATAGAGGTCCTCGCGGAACTTGCCGGCCTGGATGCGGCTCGTCAGATCCACGTTGGTGGCCGCAACCACTCGCACGTCGACCGTCTTGGTTTCGTTCGAGCCGACCCGCTTCACCTCGCCCTCCTGCAGCGCGCGCAGGAGCTTGACCTGCGCCAGGGGCGGCAGGTCGCCGACCTCGTCCAGGAACAGCGTACCGTGGTCGGCCGTCTCGAACAGACCGGCGCGCGTGGCGGTGGCGCCGGTGAACGCGCCCCGCACGTGACCGAACAGCTCGCTCTCGACCAGGTCGACGGGAATGGCCGAACAATTCACGGCCACGAACGGCTGGGCCATGCGCGGCGAATGCTGATGAATGGCGCGCGCCGTGAGCTCCTTACCGGTGCCGGATTCGCCCAAGATCAGCACTGTCGACGAGGTCGGGGCGACGCCCACGGCAAGCCGGTAGACCTCCTGCATGCTCGACGAATTGCCGATCAGCTCTCCGAACTTCTCGATCTGCAGCAGGCGCTCTTCGAGCGCCGCCGCGCGATCCACCAGGCGCCGCCGTTCGGCCGCCTTCGTCACCGTGAGCACGACCTCGTCGTTCGAGCGGAACGGCTTGGTCAGGAAGTGATACGCGCCGGCCCGAACTGCCTTGACCGCCGTCTCGACGTCACCGAAGGCGGTCATCATCACCACCTCGACGCCGTCGTGCTTGCCGCGCACGTGCTCGAGCAATTCCAAACCACCGACCTTCGGCATCATCAGGTCGACCAGCGCCACGTCGATGTGCTCGCGCTCCAGCACAGAAATGGCCTGCTCGCCGTCGTCGGCCGTGATCACCGAGCAACCTCGACTCTGCAGCAGGCGCGACAGGCTGCGGCGCAGCGTGGGCTCGTCGTCGACCACTAGCACCTTGGGCGGGCTTGCATTGACCCGGACCGCGGTGAGCTCGCCCGAACGCGAGGCCGAAAGCGTCATACGCCGCCTCGCCGGGGCGGCCGCTCTGGACCGTCGGTGCGGGGTGCCTCGGCGGGCGAGGTCGGCCGATCCGAGCGTTCGCGCGGCCGGCTCGAGCCGCGCGGATCGGCGGCCACGGGCGTGTAGGTTTGCCCCTGCTGCTGGAATACGCAGATGCGGGCACCACCTTCGCGTTTGGCAGTGGCGAGCGCGCTGTCGGCGGCGCGGAGCAGGGCGTCCTTGGTGCGCACGTCGCGCGACGGGTAGAGCGCCACGCCCATCGACAGGGCGACGCGCGCGCTTTTGCCGCTTTCGTTGATGAAGGGGCGGTCGACCACGTCGCGAAAGATGCGCTCGGCCACCGTCACCGAGCCCGCGAAGTGAGTGCTCGGCAGCACGACCAGAAACTCGTCTCCGCCGAAGCGAGCCACCACGTCTACCTCGCGCACGCTGCGCCGAATGGCGTCGGCCACGAAGCGCAGCACCGCGTCGCCCTGCGCACGGCCCTGCGCCTCGTTGTGCGACTGCAAGCGGTCCACGTCGATGATCATGCAGGCCAGCGGGTCGTGATAGCGCTCGGCGCGCTTGAATTCCTCGGTCAGCCGTGTGTGCAGGTAGCGGTAGTTGTAGAGCGAGGTCAGCGTGTCGTGCACGCTGAGCTGCTCGAGCTTGGCGCGCGCTTCGACCACGTGGTCGTGCAAACGCTTGATGCGCAGCATGGCCTCCACGCGCGCGGTGAGCTCGCGCTCGTCGAAAGGCTTGGAGACGTAGTCATCGGCGCCAATCTTGAGGCCTTCCACGCGACTGGCCGTGTCGGTCTTCACCGTCACCAGCAAGACCGGCAGGAAGGTGTCCTGCGTCATGCCCTTGAGCAGCCGGCAGGCCTCGAGCCCAGAAAGGCGCGGCATGAGCACGTCGAGCAGCACCAGGTCGACCCCACCCCGGGCCACCCGCTCCACGGCGGCCTGCCCGTCGGCCACCGGCTCGACCGTGAAGCCATGGGCGCGCAATGTTTCGGCCAGCAGCTCGCGCGTGAGCCGATCGTCGTCGGCTACGACTATCGTTGCGCCCTTCAGCTTGGGCGAAGCGAGCGGCTGAGAGCGCGGAGGATCGCTATCCGGCACGGCCTATCAGAGTACCAGTGCCGAGCCGAACGCCGCAACGAATCAGGCTAGGGCATCAAATCGAGGCCCAAGCCGGCATCGAAGCCGCCTCGTCCGGAGCGCGTGCTTGCGAACGCGGCGAGGCCCAGGCAGCCGCAGGGGTGCCGGTAGCGGAGCGAAGAGCGCACCGAAAGCAGATCTTTTTCGAGGGGATCGAAGTCGGCGCCGCCGCCCAAAAACACGGCCGTCCAGAGCTTCAAGGTCAGGTCTGCGCCCGTCGTGAGGCCCTCGGCGTCATAACCCCCGAGCTCTTGATAAATCGGCAGCAGCTCGCCTCGAGCCTGGGCCGTGCCGACGCTGACTGCGGCCTCGGTCCGGGCCTCGGCGTACAGGCTCAGCACTGTCCCCCCACGTGCACCCACACGCAGGCGCCCGGTTGCCTCGACTGCTTGGGCGGTGGGCTCGGCCACTCCCGACAGGCGCGCGCCCAGGAAGCGGGTGTCGCTGCCGAGCTCGCTCTCGAGGACGGGGCGAAGGTCCTCGGGGTCGCCGGCCCAGCCACCCCCCAGCCACCAGCGGCCTGCCCCGCCTCGGCCGCCTGGGCCGCCTCGGCCAAGCGACGTCACCGCGCCAGCAGTGGCGACTACCAAGTTGGAGCCGCGCTCTTCCCCCTGCGGCGTCGGCGTCCCGCCGCCTCCCTGCTGCCGCTCGTAGCGTCCCAGGAGCTGCGGAGTGATGGCGTGCTGCAGCTGCCCGTAGCGGCGCATCAGCGGCAGCGATAGCGCCAGACCCCCGCCGACCCGCAGGTTCGAGCTCGACCGCGCGGAGCTGGCCACCAGCTCGCCCTGCTCGAAGGCTGCCACGCGCGCCAGCGCGGGCCCCAGCGCCTGCGCTGACTCCAGCGTGGCGCGCTGCAGAGCGCGCGTTTCGTCAGCCTGCGTGCGCTCCTGATCGGGGCCGACAGGCATGAACGAACCGGCGCCGAGCTCGAACCCGTAGCTCGACGAGCGCCCCAGATTGCCGCCGGTTGCGAGCTCGGCAAAGGGCCCGAGCGCGACTGGCTCCGTGAACGAGTCGCCGCGACCGGCGTCGGCCGAGACGCCCACGGCCAGCAGCGACGGACCGCTGTTGCCCACTCCGAAGCGCGCGTGGTCGTAGCGGCGCGCCGACGCCTCGAGGGACGACACGCTGCTGCGACCGCGCGCGCCGCGCGAAACGTCGAAGTCGTACGCCCAGACCGACGTGCTTTCCCCGGAGATAGCGCCGTGAGCGTCGACGCCGAGCGCCGAGTCGTCCAGATGATCCCAACGCACGAACGAGGTCGATTGCGGGGTCAAGAGGTGAGCATCGATCCGCGCCCCGCCCTGGGTGTAGCCAAAAGCAGACAGATCCAGCGCGCGCGGCGACGGGCGCCCCTGATTCGAGCTGAACGGCACGTGCACTCCGCTGCCTATGAGCAGGCCGTCGTCACCGCGCCATTCGGCGCTCGGAAAGATCAGCCCCACGCGATCGGGCGAGCGCAACCACAGGTAGGGCAGCCAGAATAGCGGCACGCCTCGCGCACGCAGCACCGCGCCTTCGATGAGCACGTCGCTCGGGGGTGCGATCGTCACCGAGCTGTAGCCGAGCGTGACGGGCGGCGACTCGCACTTGCAAAAAGCGATGTCGCCTCCGCCCTCGACGCTCACGCCGCGAGGCCCGCGCTTCAGCCGCACCCGCTGGCCGCCCAAGCGATAGCGGCCGACGGTCACGACGACGTCGCCCGAGAGCGACAGCTCGCCGAGCTCGGCGTCGACGTCCAGATTGCGCGCCGAAAAATCGACCCGAAACTCGCGCCCGTGGGCGTCAGGGGCGGGCGGCACTTCGGCTCGTGCTGGAGCGGGCGCGAACGCGCCCGCCAAAGCGGCACCGATCGCGACCAGCGAGCGCCGCGCTCGCTCAGAGCCTATGCGGGGCAGCGGAGCTCTGAGCTTTTCGCTCGGGCTCGGGCGACGTGAAAAGCTCATGCGGAATCAGACTGAGCGAGGCGTAGAAGCCCGCGTCGGGGCTGTAGAAGATTCCCCGACGGTGACCGTTGGGACCGATTTGATTGGCGACATTGCCGTAGCCAACCTCCAGCGAAAAACCGCGCATAAAGTGAAAGGCGACCTCGGTATTGAAGAGCGTTCGCACGAGGTAGCGGCTGTCGTCTTCCCCCACCTGGACCGTCGTGCAGCCGGTGAGCACGTTACCGCAGACCTGAACCTGATCCTGGACGTCGTACTTCCAGGCCGGCTGCAGGCCAAAGTCGGTCGCCCAGCCCACCACTTCGCCGAACGCCAGCGTGAAGCGCGTCGAGAACGTCAGCTGGTCGCGGATCAGGCTCGAGCCACTCAGCTGGTCGCCCGGCAAGGTGCGGCCATCCATCGTCATCCGCACGCGCTCCAGCGACGGGTTCGTCGGCACGGTGGCGCGAGCAAACCAGCGCTGATAGGCCACCGCCAGGCGCACGATCGAGCTGATGTCCGGCTCGACGCGGCCTTTCAGCAGCGGCGTCACCTGAGTGATGCCGACGCCCACGCCCGGAGCGAAGTAGCGGCCAGATTCGTAGCTGGACTTCGAGGTCGGAAGCGTCAGCGAGGCGCGCACGTCGGCTAGCGTCGCGTCACCCTCACCGCTGCCGCGCAGGCGCGGCGCGTAAACCAAGGCGAGCTCGGCGTCGCTGAGTGACACTTCACCCTGCGCGGTGGTGGAGTCGCTGTTCGTGAGCTCGCGGTACAGGCCGATATTGCCCAGGACGAACAGCTTATCTTTGCGCTCGTCGACCAGGTAAAAGCGACCCCGGGCGGCCAGGCCCATGATGTAGGTGGGATTGCTGGATTGTACATCGGCACCCACACCAAGGGTTTCGGCGGAGACGTTGTGCTCCCAGGACACGACGCTGTCGCGGAAGCGAAGCAGCCGCTCGGGGGCATCCTGGGGCGCCTTGGTGTCGTCCGCGGCGGAGACGGTGTCCGCAGGAGCTTGGGCGGCCGCCGGAGCGATCGGCAGGACCGATAGTACAAAGCTCGCCGCCGCTATGACCAGTCGAGGCATTCTAGCCAGGGTCGCCGTCACGGGCCGGAGGTTACCACTCAGCGGCCCGCGGCGTCGTGCTGTCCCTCACCCGCCGCCCGCGCTAGCATGGCGCCTGCCATGTCCACTGCTCTGCCTGCCACGGAAATTACCGCTCTTTTGGGACGCGGCACCCACTTCGAGGGCAAGCTGTCCTTCGGGGGCCGGGTCCGGATCGACGGCAGCTTCCGGGGGGAGATCAGCAGCGAGGACACGCTGATCGTCGGCGATGGCGCCGAGGTCGACGCCGAGATCCTGGCCGGCACCGTCATCATCAAGGGTGGCAGCGTGAATGGGAATGTACGTGCACGGCGCAGCATCGAGCTGTACGTGCCCGCGAAGGTCTCCGGGACGTTGCAGGCCCCGGAAGTATTCATGGACAAGGGCGTGCAATTCTCGGGCAGCTGCACGATGGCGCCCATCGATTGAGGGGGCGGTGCGGGGGCGCTCGCCGGGCGCAATTGCGCTGCTATGAAAATGGGGGTGTGGTGGATTTGCGACACCATGAACCGCTTGCGACAGCAAAGTCTCGAGCCCAGGTGATGGGAGCCCTGCGCCGGCTCGGAGGGAGGAACGAAACTGGCCCCCTTTGCGTAACGTCGAGCAGAGCAGGCTCGCCATGGATTCACCACGAGCCCCAGGCACACTCCCTGCAGTCATTCGGTTAGGCCCCATGAAGACCATCCACGCACTCCCGCTTCTAGCGCTCACGGCTCTGGCTTCCGGCAACGTGCTCGCCAGCTCGCCCACCGATGTCACGCGCCAGGAGACCCGCATGCCGCAAAGCTCGCGGCCCGCCGGCATCGCGCGCACATTGGTGCCGGCCTCGCCCGAGGTCGTCAAGGCGGTGGTCCTGGATTACGGCCACTACGACCGCTACATCAAGCCGTTCGAGAAGAGCCGCGTGGTCGGTAAGTCCGGCGACAAGACCGACGTCTACCTCGAAGTCCCGATCCTGAAGGGCGCCGCCAAGATCTGGGTGGTGCTGCGCATGGACCCGCCCAAGAAGGTTGGCGACAAGGAAGTCATTTCCGCCAACATGATCAAGGGCAACGTCAAGCAGAGGCACGCGAACTGGAAGTTCAAGCGCACGGCTGACAACAACCCCGAGCTCGAGCTCGAGTTCCTGGTCGTCCCCAGCCTGCCGGTCCCCGACTCGCTGCTCTCGGCGGAGGCGCAGCACGCCGCGTTCAAAGCCGTGCTCGGCCTGCAGGGCGAAGCCCTCCGCCGCGCCGGCGGCGCTCGCTAACGCGACTCAATCGGTCGTTGCCGAGCAGATCTGCAAGCCTGCCCCCCCTGCGCTTGACCTGACGGCGCCAAGCCGGTAGCCCGTCCGCGTGCGACTTCAGCTGGTCCCGAGCGAGCGCCAGGTCGAAGCGCTGGCTCTCGTCGGACAGAAAGCGATGACGCTGCGCCAGCTGGTGCGCGAGCTCGCCGACAGGGCCGCGCCTGGCTCGGAGCGCGCGGGCCCAGAAGTGACGCGGCTGGTGGCGGAGAGCGCCGCTCCGTCGCCCGAGCTCGCCGAGCTCCTGGAATCGGGCTTGGGCGCGCTACGCCGGCTCGGCCTCGGCGTCGCGGAGCTGGGCGCTCTGCCAGGCAGCCGCGCGGCCCTTTTTGGCAAGGCGCTCGAGCGCGCCGACGCGGCGCTCAGCCGGGCCAACCTGCGCGATGAGCGTGGCGATCCCTGGCTGGCTGCCAGTGCGGTCGACGACCAAACGCTGCCAGGGGTGACCGAGCTGGCCGTGGCTGCCTGGGTGCGGTTGGGCAGCGCCGAGCTGCGCCTGCTCGAACGGCTGCATGGGCTGCTGCGCGAGCGCGGCGGCGGCGTCAGCGTGGTTTTCCCCGGGCTCTCGGGCGAGGAATCAGCGCGCGCGGTGGAGGCCGAGCAAGGACGGCTGGAGGCGCGCTGGGCGAGCGCCAACGACGCGCCCAGCATCACGCGCGAGGCCGAGCGAGCGGCGGCAAGCGTGAAGCTCTGCGTGCGCCGCACCACCAACATGGCCAGCGAAGCGCGCGCCGCGGTGCGGGCGGTGCAGGAATGCTTGGCCGCGGGCGGCAAGCTCGATCGCATCGCCATCGTGCCTCTGGAGCTGTCCGAAGCGTTTCTGGAAGAGCTGCGCTCGGCGCTGCGCAGCGCCCGCCTGCCCTTCAGCGAGCCGCGCGGCAGGCCTCCCATCGCCGGCCCGAACGTCCACGCCACGCTCGAGCTGCTGCGGCTCGTGGGCGGCCCGATCCGGCGAGACGCGCTGCTCGACGTGCTGGCGGCGCCAGGCCTGCGGCCGGCTCGCTGGTTCGGCAGCGACGGCCGCCGCGGACTGCTTTCGCTGCGCGAGCTGCTGGCGCGCACGCCGGTCAGCTTCGATCGGGACGGCCAGCTGCTGCTGGAGCGGGCGCGCGTGCTCGAGCAGCAGCGCAAGCGGCCCGACGAGCACGGCGCGATCGGTGGGCTGACACGGCTGCTCGAGGACTTGATGCGGATCGGCCGCCGCAGCACGCGCGCGGCGCTGGTGCGTGATTTCAGCGAGCTGGTGGCCGAGCTGGGGCTGCTGGAGCTGGCCCCACGCACCCTGGAGCTGGCGCTCAGTGAGCACCAGGCCGGCTCGCCAGGCCTGCTGACAGCGCTGTCCGACGATGGGCGCGGGGCTGAAGCGCTGAGCGTCGCGCTGGCGCGGCTGGTCGATGCGGCGGAGCGGCTGGGGCTCGGCGACGAGCAGGTGAGTCCGCTCGAGCTGTCGCGCGAGCTCACGCGCGCCATCGAAGGGGGGGGGGCCGCGCGCGGCGCGGCTCGCGCGGCCGCCATCGCGGTGGCGCAGCCCTCCGAAGTGGCCGGGCTGGAGCTCGACTTGGCGGTGGTGTGTCGCGCGTCGGCGGCTTGTTTCGGCAAGTCCGGCGCGGGCTCGGCGCAGC
>DATDEV010000556.1:0-3138 GCA_036522995.1 Polyangiaceae bacterium | reverse complement strand
CAAGCTCGTCGAGAGCGCAGGCCGTCACAAGGACGACGCGTCCGGCATCTGGAGCGCGACCGAGATCGCCGAGCATTTTGCGGGCATTACGAAAACCTGAGCGAATACCGGCTGGGTGCGTTGCTGCTCCTGGTCGTGGGTGTTAGCTTTGTTCGGGTAAGCCGGCCGTTCGTCCAGTCTATTTTCCGATGCGCCGAGAAGCGAGCATTCCGCTCTTCTTGTGGATCGCCACAGCGGCGCTGGTGCATTTGCTGTGGGGCGGCGGTGCCGAGCAGGCCGCGAACGTGATCGAGGAGCGGCTCGACGTCAGTCGCTTCGCCGCGGGCATCCGCAGCCACGTGCGCGGCTCGATTGCGCCTCCGCTCGAGATCGCGCTCGAGGACGAGTCGGCGCCCGAGGACGTGATCCCCGAAACCGAGCCGCAGGAGCCGCCGCAAGACGAGTCCACGAGCGAGGACGACGAGCCCGAGCCCGAGCACATCCAGGACCAGCCGGAGAAGACGCCCAAGGTCGAGCCCAAGCCGGAGAAGAGCGAGCCCGAGCCCGAGAAGCCGCCCGAGCCCAAGCCCGAGGAGGAGAAGCCGGCTGCGCCTGCCGAGGAGGCCAAGCCGGTGGCCCAGCTGCAGCTCCCCAACAAGATTGCTGTCCAGCAGCACGTCAAGGACCCGAAGCAGAAGGACAATCCGGACGCCGCCTACATCGCCGACAAGGCGAATCACGTGGCCGAGGAAACGCGGGCGCGCATCACGTCGACCGACCAGAACGACGAGAAGCCGAACCCCGGCGCCGCCCCGACAGGCCCCAAAGAGGACCCGGGCAACGCCGAAGAGACGCACGTGCGCCAGGATATGGATCAGCCGGGCAATCGCGATTTGGCGCCCGGCGGCTCGCAGAGCGAGAACGCCGCGCGCGCGACCGCCGCAGCGGCTGCCAAACCAGGGCAAGCCGGCGCTGCCGCCCCGGGTAACCCAGGCGCGACCAAAGCGGAGTCTTCCCCCTCCACTGGGCAAGCGCAGGATCAAAACCAGATCGCCAAGGCCGCTACCCCCGAGCGTCTCGGCAACCCCGAAACCGTGGCCAGCGAGTCAGGCACGTTCGCGCTCCGGGGACCGGAGGCACCGACCCCCGAGCAACGCGCCCAAAAGGCGAAAAAGCGCCTACCTCCGCGGCGGCCGCGCTCGCTGATGGAGGCGCTCGGCCTGGGCGCGGCGGGGCGAACGCCGAATGGCGTAGCGCTCAACCTGACCCCGCACCTGGCAGCAGAGGCGGTCGGCTCGGACGAGATGTCGCGCCTGCTGCGCGCGGACGGAGAGCGCCGTCGCAGCGCGCATCGCGGCAGCTGGCGTACGCCGAGCCTCGAACGCTACCGCAGCGCGATCGAGAACTACGTGCCCAGCGTGAAGCCCGGCAACCAAACGGCGCTCAACACCGCCGCCGTGCCGTTCGCCGCGTACCTCAACCAGATTCACGTGCGCATCCACCCCATCTTCGCCGACCAGTTTCTGGCATCACTCGACGCCATGCCCGCGTCGCACCCGATGAACGATCCGACCCTGGTTACCGCGCTCGAAATCGTGCTCGATCGCGAAGAGGGGCGGCTGGTGCGGCGCGGCGTCACGCGCACGAGCGGCGTGACGGCCTTCGACATCAGCGCCATTTCGGCGGTCGACCGCGCGGCGCCCTTCGGCACGCCACCGAACGAGATCGTGTCTCCCGACGGCAACGTCTACCTGCATTGGGAGTTTCGCCGCGATCAGATGGCGTGCTCCACGCTGTTTGCGCATCCCTACATCCTCAAGGGTCAGCCCAGGCCGGCGACGCCGCCGAGCTCGCCTCCCCTGCCGCCCTTCCGCGGTCCTGACGACCAGCCACCAGCCAAGGGCGAGCGCCACGGCTGGATGGTGCCGGCACCCGCCCCGAAACGCCCAGCTCCCGACGGCTGAGCCAGCACCCATTCGCGTGGCGACGCGGTTTGGTGTAGCTAGAAAGCCGACGTGAGCGACAGGCCCAGCGACAACGGCGTCCCGCTACGAGTGGTCGTAGCGCTCGGGCTGGTAGCCAGCCTGCTAGCTCGCGGGCTCTCGCCCGCGCTGCGCGGCGTCGCCGGGGATCGCACGATCGCGCTCATGACTTGGGCGGCGTCACTCGCGACGCTGCTGGCCGCGACCGGACTCGTCGCCGGCATCGCGCGACTGGCTTCGAGCATCGCGGCGTCCCCGCGCGCGCCCCTGGCAGCGCGCCTGGTGGCGGTGCCCAGCGTCGCCTTCGGCTGCTTGCTCTTGCTGCTCGCCAGCTTTCGTCCCCTGGAGCCGATGCTGGCGCTGCTGCTGGGCCTGAGCGCGGGCATCGTCGGAGCGCTGTCTGCGCGCCACAGCGTGATGATGCGCGACAGGCGCGCCGGCGCGCTGGTGCTGGGGCTGATCGCGACCTCGGGCTTGATCCACGTGCTGTCGCGCAAGCTCACGCTCGACGCCTCGGACACCGCCAACCTGGCGGCCTTTCGCGCGGCCCAGTTGAGCGAGACGCTCGCCGCCCTGATCGACGTCGGCGCCATCGCGTTGGCGCTGGTATGGCTGCAGCGGCGCTCGCCGCGTGGGCGCGTGCTGGTACCGCTCGTGCTGGCTGCCACCGCGCTGTGCGGGGTGATCGCGCTGCGAGCGAACGAGCCCAGCTCGAGTCAGCTCACGGCGCTGCTCGCGCGCGTCTTCGAGCGCGGAACCGAAGCGGGCGCGAGCCCGTTTTCACGCGGCGTTCACTCACTGCTGCCTGCTGGACTACGCCAGGCCCTGGATGCGAGCGCGCTGCTCACGGCCGTCGCCGCGCTGTTCGCTGGCAGCGAGGTGGCCATCGTGATGGCAGCCTGTCTGGGCGCGCGCGCCGCGCTCGACGTGCCGGTTCCGGCCCTGCTGCTGGAGCTGGGCGCGCTCTACCTGCCGTTCGCTCGCACTTCGAACGCACCGGGTCGAGCGAGCGAGCCGGTGAAGGCAGAGGCCGTTCCCGACACTTCCCTCCCCTGACGACCTGCCCCCTATTCGCGATTGACGCTCGACCTCCGGGGACCACCCGCAGCGTTGGTGCTCCAACCAGCAAAGTTTTCGAAGAGAACCGAAGACGCTCGGCCAGCTAACTTATGCCTGC
>DATDEV010000555.1:0-2714 GCA_036522995.1 Polyangiaceae bacterium | reverse complement strand
CCTTTTCGCCGCTAGCGCAGGGGCTGCTCACCGACAAGTACCTGGCCGGCATTCCTGCCGATTCGCGCGCGGGCAAGCCTTTGGGCTTCCTGCGCCCCGAGCACGTCACCGATGACAAGCTCGCCAAGGTGCGGGCGCTGGGGCAACTGGCTCAGCAGCGCGGTCAAACCCTGGCGCAGCTCGCGCTCGCCTGGGTGCTCAGGCATCCCGAGATGACCTCGGCGCTGATCGGCGCCAGCCGCGTCGAGCAGGTAGAGGATGCGGTGGCGGCGCTCGACCAGCTCGCGTTCACGAGCGAAGAGCTCGCGCGCATCGACGCCATCCTGGCGGGCTGAGTCGAATGATCCCGCGGTCGCGTGGCGCGGCGGTTGCACGGCCCTGGGCTCCACCCTCGTGAGGAGCACACCATGGATCAGGCGCTCAGCAAGCTCAGCGGCAAGAACATTGCGATTTTGGCGACCGATGGCGTCGAGCAGTCCGAGCTCGAAAAGCCCCGTATCGCCTTCGAGCAGGCAGGGGCTCGCACGGTGCTGGTGGCGCCTGAAGGCGGCGCCATCCAGGGCTTCGAGCACCACGAGCCGGGCAAGCGCTTCGACGTCGACGCCACGCTGGAGCAGGTGAACGCCGACGACTTCGACGCCTTGCTTCTGCCCGGCGGCGTCTTGAACCCCGACAAGCTGCGCACCATCCCCGAAGCCATGCAGTTCGTGCGGCGCTTCGCCGAGGCGGGTAAGCCCATCGCGGCTATTTGCCATGGGCCTTGGTCGCTGGTGGAGGCCGACTTGGTGCGCGGGCGCACGCTCACCTCCTGGCCCTCGCTGATGACCGACTTGAAGAATGCGGGCGCCATCTGGGTGGATCGCGAGGTGGTGGTCGATCGCGGCTTGGTGACCAGCCGTAAGCCCGACGATCTGCCGGCTTTCATCGGTAAGGCGATCGAAGAGATCCGCGAGGGCCGCCACGAATCGCACGCTGTGGCCAGCTTGCGCTGACGAGCGCGAAGCTCGACTACCTGGGCTCCTGCAGGAACGCAAGTGCGGCGCCCATGGTTTGCTCGGGTACCGGGCCCATGGCGCCGTGCGTGGCCTGCGGAATCAGCATGAATTGGGCGCGTACGCCGCTGGCTCGCAGGGCGCGCTCGCTGGCCTTCATCAAATCCCGCCGGTCGCGTTCGCCCGCCATCAGCACGGCAGCGCGCAACTGGCTGAGTCCCCGGGCCTCGACCACTTTCGGCCCCGCCATCGCGATCAAGCGCGTGTAGCGCTCGGGAAAGCGCCGGATCAGCTGCTCGGCGCGAGTCGCCCCCATGGACATACCGATCACGGTCACGTCGTCGATCGGTTCCGGGTGACCGAGCTCGCGGAAAGTGGCGACGATGCGCGCGTCGAGCGCGGCCACATCGCCCGACCATTTCGACCACCCTCCGCCGCAGCTGACGTCGCCTTGCGGCGCGATCAGCGTGCCCAGCTTGGCGGCGCTGAACTGAAATGCCTGCGCGTAACCGAGGCCGTGACCGCACATGCCGTGCAAGAACACCAGTCGGCCGGGGCCACGCGGACCGCCCCGCATCACGAAGGTGGGCGGCTGCTGCTCCTGCCGCAGCGTTTCCATGCGAATCGGACCGCTCGAGCTCGCCGAGCTCGAGCTGGCCAGTGCGAGCAACCACAGGAACCAAGCCAGGCGCATCCGCTGAGCCATTGCAGCCGTCGTGCCCGAGCTTTGCTGCGGACGAAATAGGCCTGCTGGGGCAAGCGGCAGCGGGGCAAAGTCGCGGGTAGCTCGGGCGATTTTCCAGGGCAGTGGTCAAACCCAACCCGCTGCGCTGTGCCTAGGCGGCCGGAACGTTTTCTGCATTCGGGCGGGACCATGGGAACGACCAGCCAACTCAGTCAGGAAATCAACCAGGTGCTCCGCGAGCTCGTGAGCGCTCGCGATGAGGCCCGCCTGCGCGCGCACCTGCTCGGTATGGACACTCGCCGTCGCTTGAGCGACCTCGAGCAGGAGATCGAATCCTTCGAGCGCAAGCTCTCCGTGCGCGGCGAATGGGTGGCCGAGCACGTGATCGCCACGGCGCGCGGCTTGACCCGCGCCATCGGCGATCTGGTGGCCACGCGCAGCGAGCAGGAGCCGACGCGGGTACGGGACGTGATGACGCAGGGCGTGGTCACCTGCAGCCCGTCCGACAGCCTGAACCGCGCGGCCCAGCAGATGTGGGAATGCGATTGTGGAGCCATTCCGATCGTCGATCAGGCGGGCAAGCTGCTGGGCATGCTGACCGATCGCGACATCTGCATGGCGGCGTACACGCGCGGCTTGCCTTTGAGCGAGCTCAGCGTTTCTGGCGCCATGTCGACCGGCATCGTGAGCTGTCGCCCGGGCGACACCCTGCGCACGGTCATGGACGCGATGGCCACGCACCAGATTCGCCGCATTCCAGTGCTCGACGACGCCGGCATCCTGGTGGGCATCGTGTCGCTGGCCGATGTGGCGCGCCTGGCGCAGGCGCCGAGTCTGGAGAGCCGTGAGGCCCGGACATGGGTGCCTGGCGTGCTGGCCGGTATTTCCGAGCGCGTCGAGAAGCCGCGCCAGAACGGGCACGTGGCCCAAGTTTAAGGTCGCTTTCAGCACGGGCCCGGACGGCTCGGGCTCCTAAATCCACGAGCCCTTTACGGAATCTGCGGTGCGGCTCGCAACGCGCCGAGTTTCTGATAAAT
>DATDEV010000554.1:0-6245 GCA_036522995.1 Polyangiaceae bacterium | reverse complement strand
ACCCACGCCGCGAGGGCGATGCGCTGGTCGGCCGCTACCAGGCAGCCGACATCCGGCGCCCCTAGGGCCCTTTGCTTTAGTTGCATTGACAACCATATTGCCTCGCGCTAGGTAGGCGGGGTGCGAGGCCAATTCGACGACAACCAGGTGGTGCTGGAGCGGGCACTGCCGTTCGTCATTCACGCCTGCTATCAGCAGCTGCGCTCGCTCACGTATCGCGAGTTTCTGGGCCACGGCCTGGAGCTGACTCCGGAGCAGTGGGTCGTGCTGGTGCGGCTCTGGCAGAAGGACGGCCAGACGCAGTCGGCGCTCAGCCAAAGCACGCTCCGCGATCCCCCCACCATGTCGCGCATCCTCGACACCATGGAAAAGAGTGGCCTCGTGCGGCGCGAGGTCGACGAGCAGGACGCGCGCGCGCGCTTGATCAAGCTCACCCGCGCCGGCAAGGCCCTGCAAAGCCAGCTGGTGCCGGTCGCCAAGTCGCTCGTCGCTCGGCTCGAGCGAGGCATTCCCGAGCAAGATCTCGAAACCACCCATCGCACGCTCTCGCGCATGCTCGAAAATCTGGAGCACTCATGACGTTTCGCGACTTTCCTCGTTTCGATGAGACAACCGCCCCCGACGCCGCCAGGCCGGCTCTGGCTCGCACCCGACAGGCCTTTCACGTACTACCCGAACCGCTCGCCCGTTACGCCAGCTCGCCGCCGATGCTCGAAACGGCGCTCGCTGGTCTCGCAGCCTTCGAGCAAACCAGCCTGCTGCCGCTCGAGCGAGAAGTCCTGGCGATGACCATGGGCCATCGAAACGGCTGCCGCTTCTGCCTGAACCTGCACCGCCGTTCGCTGCGCGCGTTGCAGGCGCCCGCCGAGCTCGTGAGCGCGCTCGAAGCTGCTCAAGCGCTCCCCGAGCCGCGCCTGGAGGCGCTGCGGCTGTTCGTGCACGCGCTGCTCGATCACCACGGTGACGTTCCGCGTCAGGACTGGCATCGATTTCGCGAGGCGGGCTACACGCACGCGCAAGCGCTGGAGCTCGTGATGGGCGTGGGCGTCTACACCCTCACCACCCTCGCCAACCGGCTGACCGAAACCTCGGAGTAGCCGCCGACTCAGAGGTAAATGGCGTCGTCGCAGGCCGAAGGCAGCCGCACGCTCGGGAACTGCGCCGGCTCCACGTCCCAGCTGGAGCAGGGCATCGCGTTGAGCTCGGTCAGGCACTCGGCGTAGCCGGCGCCCGTCGACTGCACACTCGAGCAGGGCAGCCCGCCGTCCAGCCGCGTGATGCACTGGTCGACGTTGTACTGCAGGTCCGTCTTCGACAGACGGCCCACCTTCACGTAGCAGCCGAGCGACTTTTTGCAGCGCGTCGAGACGTAGGTCTTGCACTGCTGCGGAGGTGACATGGCCGCCGGACTCGGCTGCGCGCCGCTCTTGCCGCCAGCGCTGCCGGTCCCGCCGTCGTCACCTTCGCCGCCGACAGTGGTGCCGGAGCAAGCGCACAGCCCAATCCCGGCGCTCGCCAGCACCGCCGCCATCCGCACGCGCAGCATCCGAAACCTCCGCCACTAGCCTAGCCGATGCTGCAAGCTCGCGCCGGTGATTCATGCCAAATCGAACAGCAGCACCTCACTGGGCTCGACCGCGCTGAGCATGATTTTACCGGCTTCGTCGAAAGCGCCGGCGTCGCCCGCCGCGAGCTCTTGACCGGCAACCTGCAGCTTCCCCTTGGCTACGTGCAGCCAAACGTGACGATCCTTACCGAGCTCGTAGTCCGCGCTCTGGCCGGGAGCG
Organism: Polyangiaceae bacterium; assembly: GCA_036522995.1. GTDB lineage: Bacteria > Myxococcota_A > Polyangia > Polyangiales > Polyangiaceae > PMG-095. The sequence goes on along the minus strand of DATDEV010000554.1, from coordinate 4,458 downwards.
AGCAGGCCCGCATACAGGCTCGCATCTTGATGGATGGTGACCGAGCCTTCGCGCCCGTCCCTGGAGCCCACCAGCCGCAGCTTGCCCTGCCTGTCCTGCTCCGAGAAGTGCTTCTGCTCGTAGCTGGGCGCGTAGCCGCGCTGGTCGGGCAAGATCCAGATCTGCATGAAGTGCACGAGCTCGCTGGGCGAGGCGTTGAACTCCGAGTGCGTGACCCCCGTACCGGCCGACATGCGCTGCACGTCGCCCGGGCGAATCACCGAGCCGGTGCCCATGCTGTCCTTGTGCTGCAGGCCTCCGGAAAGCACGTACGATATGATCTCCATATCGCGGTGGGGATGCGTGCCGAAGCCCTTGCCTCCCTCCACCCGGTCTTCATTGATGACGCGCAGTGAGCGAAAGCCCATGTGCGCGGGTGCGTAGTAATCGGCGAACGAAAAGGTGTGAAAAGATCGCAGCCACCCGTGGTCGGCGTAGCCACGCTCGCTTCCGCGACGAATCTCCATGATTTTCTCCACTCGAGACCGGGAGAACATAAGTCGGCTTGGCCGAATGTAAACTCCATCGGTCGCTGTCTCCGCTGCCCCCGCGCTGGCGGGTCGGGTTAAAGTGGCGGAGATGCAGCCCATCCCGCCGATGCCGGAGCTCGAGGCATTCGGCCGGGGCCTCGCGCCGCGCGCCGCGCGCCACCGCGCGATCCGCAGCCTGCACGCCGCGCTTTCGCGCTGCGAACCGTTTGCGCCGCTCGCTGAGCGCGTCGCCGGCCTCGAGGCGCTATTCAAGTTCTTGGCGTCACGCCGCGCCGCGCCGCCGCCCGCGACTGCGCCGGCGCCCGCCTCGACTCGAACAGGGCCCACGAGCGGGCAAGTCGCCCGCTTCCAATTGCTGCTCGGCGCGCTCGAAACCTTTCCCGCCCTGCGCCATCGCTTCGCGCACGTGGTCAGCAGCGTGCTGGCGGAGGGCACCGGCGGGGGCCTGTTCGGCCGCCTGGGTCTGCCGACCGATCGCGGGTTCTTCAGCGAAACCGTGGATCGCATTTCGCGGGGCTTGTTGCCGGAGCCGGTGAACGAGCGCGACCTGGTGCAGCTCTTGGGGCGGCTGTTCCCGAATGCCGCCGCGCTGCGGGCGCTCGAAGCGACGCCGCCGGAGCTGCTGGTGGAGCTCAGCCGACAGCTGTCGGATCCCGCAGCTGGGCTGGCTCCGTGGAACCCGCTCGTGGACCACCTGACCGACGCCTGCAGCTTGCTCGCCCTGCGCATCGCCGCCGTTGGACTTTCGGACGTGATACGCGCGCGCAGCCCCCAGGTCAGGCTGAGCGCCTCACCCTTCCACCGCCTGCCTCGCGCTGTCGATGCGCTGCTCGAGGGGCTTCGCCGCTACCGCGAGTCGAGCGACGCCCGGCACCAGAGCGCGCTGCAGCTGCGCGAGCACATCGAGGTCTGTCACGAGCTGATGCAGCAGTGCCGAACCGTCACCGACGCGGTGGTCGACAATCTGGAGCGCTTCGGGGTGAGCATCGACGTCGTCTACCGGCTCGAGCTCGTGACGCGCAGCCTGGAACGCCTGCAAGCGCTGCTGCGCCAGATCGAGCCCTACGCCGAGCCAGCGCGGGCGGCCGAGGCCAAGGCGCTGCTGGTCGAGCTGGTCGGGCTGCGCTTGCGCGATCGCAAGTTGCGCGACATCGCAGCAGGCAACTTGCATCTGCTCGCGCGCAAGATCATCGAGCGCGCCGGACACACCGGCGAACACTACATCACGTCTTCTCGCGGCGAATATCTCAAGATGCTGCTCTCCGCCGGCGGCGGCGGCGCGCTCACGGCCGTCACTGCCGCTACCAAGTACCTGATCAGCTGGGCTCATTTCGCGCCCTTCGCGGAGGGCATGCTGGCTGCAGGCAACTACGCGTCGAGCTTCATCGTGATGCAGCTGCTCGGCTTCACGCTGGCGACCAAGCAGCCCTCGATGACGGCAGCGGCGCTGGCGGGCACGCTACGCGACAGCGCTCAGCACCCAGATCTGTCCGCCCTGGTCAGCATGATCGCGCGCATCACGCGCTCACAGTTGGCCGCGGCCATCGGCAACATCGGCATGGTGATTCCGGCGACCTTCGCCTTCGACGCCTGGTGGCGAAGCCGTCACGAAGGGGCGCCGTTCTTGAATCGGGAGACCGCCGAGTACGTACTTCATTCGCTGCACCCGACGCACAGCGGGACGATCTTTTATGCAGCGCTGACCGGCGTCTTGCTGTGGGCGTCGAGCATCGCCGCGGGCTGGCTCGAAAACTGGATGGTGTACCGGCGCTTGCCGGAAGCCATCGCCGATCACCGCTTCGGTCGCTTCGTCGGTCGCCGCACCACGCGCTGGCTGGCGGGCTTTCTCGAGCGCAACATCGCAGGTTTCGGCGGCAACTCCACGCTCGGCTTCCTGCTGGGCATGACGCCCGTGATGGGAAAGTTCTTCGGCCTGCCGCTCGACGTCAGGCATGTGACGCTGTCGACCGGCGCCCTCACGTTCGCCGTGCTGTCGCTCGGTTTCAGCGCCGAAACTGCGGCTGCCACGTACGCGGCTGCTTGCGGCATCGCCATCATCGGTACGCTGAACTTCGGAGTCAGCTTTCTGCTGGCGCTGGCCGTGGCGCTGCGCGCGCGCGGCGTCGACCGCTCCGATCGCCTGCGCCTGGTGCTGTCGGTACTCACCACGTGCGTGCGTTCGCCCTTGCAGTTCGTATTCCCCCCGGCACGCGATAGCGCGCAGGTCCACGGCCCGGTCTCGGTTCCGCCTCCGCCGGCGCATTGACTCGGAAAATCGGCGGGCCGGGCCGGGGTGTTGCGATCCCGTTTGGTTGGAGGCAGGGTCCGGGCCGACTGTCATGAGCGAGCAAGTAACCAAGAATCTGGTCAGCACGGCCACTGCTTCGGCGAGCATCGTGAGCCCTCTGGACGAGCGCTACGCGTCGGTGATGAAGCCGCTGGCCAAGCACATGTCCGAGTACGGCCTCTTGCGCTACCGCGTTCAGGTCGAGCTCGAGTGGCTAATTTTCATGGCGGCCAGGCCGGAGCTCACGCACGTAGCGGCGCTGACCGACGAGCAGGTGAGCACGCTGCGCAGCTGGGTGAAGAACTTCGACGAAGCCGAGTCCGCCAAGATCAAGGCTCACGAAATCAAGATTCAACACGACGTCAAAGCCGTCGAGTACTACCTGCGCGAAAAGCTCGACGCGCTGGGCCTGAAGCAGCACGCGATCCAGGTGCACTTCTGCTGCACGTCGGAGGACATCAACAATCTGGCCTACGCGCTGATGCTCAAGGCCGCGCTGGAGCAAGCCTGGCTGCCGGCCGCGCGCGCCCTGATCGCGGACCTGAGCAAGCTGGCCGACACTGCCAGAGCGCTGCCGATCCTGGCACGCACGCACGGCCAACCGGCGTCGCCCACCACGCTGGGCAAGGAGCTGGCCGTGTTCGTGTACCGCTTGAAGCGCCAGCTGGAGCAGATCGCCTCCGCCGAATACCTGGGTAAGTTCAGCGGCGCCGTCGGTAACTTCAACGCGCACGTCGCCGCCTACCCGACGCTGGACTGGGAACAGCTGTCCCGGGCGTTCGTCGAATCACTGGGCCTGACCTGGAATCCGCTCACCACGCAGATCGAGTCTCACGACTACCTGGCGGAGATTTTCCAGGCGCTCGGTCGCTTCAGCAACATCCTGTTGTCGCTGGATCGCGACATCTGGATGTACGTGTCGTTCGGCTACTTCAAGCAGGCGGCCGTCAAGGGCGAGGTCGGCTCGTCGACCATGCCGCACAAGGTCAACCCGATCAATTTCGAGAACTCCGAGGCCAATTGCGGCATCGCCATGGCGCTGCTGCAGCACCTGGCCGAGAAGCTGCCGGTGTCGCGCCTGCAGCGCGATCTCAGCGACTCTTCTGCGCTGCGCAACATCGGCGTCGCGGTCGGCCATGCGCTCGTCGCCATCGAGGCGGCTCGCCGAGGCCTGGGCCGACTGGCGCTCGACGAAGGCGCGGCCATGCGCGATCTGGCAGATGCTTGGGAGGTGCTCGGCGAAGCCGTGCAGGTGGTGATGCGGCGCTACGACCTGCCCGACTCCTACGAGCAGCTCAAGGACCTGTCGCGTGGACGTCCGCTCACCCGCGATGTGCTGCACCAGTTCATCGCCGGCCTGGCCCTACCGACGGAAGCGCGCGACTACCTGCTGGCCCTCACCCCCAGCTCCTACATCGGCATCGCCCCGCACGCCGTACGCCACGTGCTGTGACGTCACAAGCCGCGACGGCTCTTTCACCCGTCGTCACGCTCCCTGATTTTTTCACTGGGAGATCGGGAGATCGGGAGGTACGGGAGTTTTTTTGGCGCCAAGGTGTTGCGGCGCGGCGTTGCATTGCTCGAGCTGCAACGAATTCGTGAGGCTCGACGCGAACGCGGAAACTGAGTTGCGCCCCAAAT
>DATDEV010000553.1:0-5591 GCA_036522995.1 Polyangiaceae bacterium | reverse complement strand
CGCGTCCACCGAACGTGAAGCGCCCGTCCTTCACCCGATTGGAGAACGGGAACAGCGGAAAGCTGGCCAGCTCGCGCGCGTCGTTTTCGGTTAGCGCGCGAGCCGTGGCGCGCCGCATCAGCTCGACGCGGCGCCCGGCTCGCTGCCAGGAAAAGCCGGCGACCGAGCCGCCCAGGCTCGGCCACAGCTCGAGCTCCAAGTCACCTGAGCGAAGCAGAACGGCGTCTTCGGGTCGGGTCGGCGCAGACACGGCCCAAAGCTTCCAGCTTGCGACGCCGGTGTCCACAGTGTTTGGGCCACGAGCCCCAAGTGCCGCGCGACAAGCGCGAGGTTTTTTCTCGGACTCGCGGCTGGGGCGTGCGAAAAGGGGGCATGAACAGCGGCAAACCCGGGCTTTCGGCGATCGTCCTGGCGGCCGGCAAAGGCACGCGCATGAAGAGCCAGCTGCCCAAGGTGCTGCACCAGCTCTGCGGCTGCCCCCTGGTCGACTACCCGATCGCCGCCGCCTTCGAGGCCGGCGCCGAGCAGGTCGTGGTCGTGACCAGCGGCCAGCCCGAGATCGCGCGTGCCCTCGTCGAGCGCTATGGCGAAGAGCGCCTGAGCGTCGCGGTCCAGGATCCGCCGCGCGGCACCGGCGACGCGGTGCGGGTGGGGCTAGAGGCGGTGCGCCACGAGCGCACGCTTATCCTGTACGGCGACACGCCGCTGCTGCGCGGCCGAGATCTCACTGCCCTGCTGGCGGCCCTCGACGAGCCCGGCACGCTGCTGTCGATCCTGACCGCCGTGCTGGACGCGCCGTTCGGTTACGGCCGCGTCCTACGCGACGCAACGGGTGCAGCTCGGCTCGTGCGTGAGCAGCGCGACCTGAAAACCGACGCCGAGCACGCCGTGCGTGAAGTGAACGCCGGCATGTACGCTGCCAGCACGAGAGAGCTGCGCAGCGCGGTAGCCCAGCTCTCGCCCAACAACTCTCAGGGCGAGTATTACCTGACGGACGTGGTCGAGATGCTGGCCAAGCAGTCGCGCGTGGCCGCGGTTCAGGGCGACGCCGACGCGCTGGTCGGAGTGAACGATCGCGCCGACCTGGGCCGCGCCGAAGAGCTGCTTTACGCGCGACAGCGCGAGCGCTTTCGCGCCGCCGGCGTGACCATCCACGGCGACGCGCGCATCGACAGCGGGGTCGAAATCGCCGAAGACGCCGAGATCGGCCCCGGCGTGTGCTTGCGCGGCAAGACTCGCATCGGCCGCGGCTCGCGTGTGGACGTGGGCTGCGTCTTGACCGACGTCAGCATCGGCGAGCGGGTGCTGATCAAGCCGTACTGCGTGATCAGCCAGAGCAGCGTCGGCGAGCGCGCCGACCTGGGGCCGCTGGCGCATTTGCGCCCCGACACGCTGGTCGAAGCCGAGGCCCACCTGGGCGCCTTCGTCGAGACGAAGAAGACGCGCGTGCGCCGCGGCGCCAAGGCCGGTCACCTCGCGTACCTGGGCGACACCGACATCGGCGAGCGCGCCAACATCGGCGCCGGCACCATCGTCTGCAACTACGACGGCTTCGTGAAGCACCAGACCATCATCGGCGAGGGCGCCTTCATCGGCAGCGACTCGCAGCTCGTGGCCCCGGTAACGATCGGCAAGGGCGCCTACGTCGCCACGGGCACGACCGTCACCGAAAATGTGCCGGACGATGCGCTGGCCATCGGCCGCGCCCGCCAGCAAAATAAGCTCGACTACGCGCCCAAGCTGCGCGCGCGCAAGGCCGTCGCCAAGCGCGGTTAACGCCTGGCAGGCTCGCCGTGCCGCGGCCGCATCGCTACCCATGTCGCGACCGCCGCCAGCAGCGCCGTGCCCAGCACGAACAGCGCCCAACCGGGTCGGGACAGCCCCGAGCCGTGCCGCCACAGCAGCACCTCGAACAGCTGCGCGATGAGCGCCGCGATCCCGGCGGTGGCGGCGCTGTACAGCACCGAGCGCCGCAGCCGCTGCTGCGCCTCGATGGCGCGCGGCGTGCTGGGCCAAATCTCGCGCGCCAGGTGCCGAATCCACAGCGCCGCCGGCGTGCCGAGCGACAGCAGCGCGCCGATCAGGCTCATCACCGCCTCCGAGCGCGTGAGATCCTCACCGCCGCGCACCAGGCGAATGCAGCTGGCAACCGTGACCAGCGCGCCCGCCAGCAGCCACAAGCCGCCGAGCGCCGTGAAGAACACCAAACCCGGTCGCGCCAGCTTGACCGAGCGTGCGGCGGCGTCGAGACGCGCGCTCTGCACGGTGGCCGCGCTCTGGCGCAGCTCGGTCTTGGCGGTCGCGACTGCCGTGCGATCCCCGACGACGGGTGCCCCGGGCTCGATCGAGATACGCTGCGCCAGCAAGTCGAACGGCACGAGCGCGGCGTCGAGCTCGGCCATGCTTTGAAAGCGCTCGGCGGCGTTCTTGGCCATGGCGCGCTGGATTACCAGCTCGAGCGCCAGCGGCACCTCGGGGTTGAGCTGGGTCGGTCGCGGCGGCTCCTGCGTGAGCACGGCGGTCAGCGTCGCCATCGGATCGTCCAGACCCTCGAACGGCTTTCGGCCGGTCACGGCGCGATACAGAATCGCTCCGGCGGCGTAAATGTCGGCCCGCGCGTCCACCTTGTCCCCGCGCGCCTGCTCCGGCGCCATGTAATCGGGGGTGCCCATCACGGTGCCGGTCTTGGTTAGACCGTCGTTGCCGTCGCCGAGCTTGGAGATGCCGAAGTCGAGCACTTTGACGCGAGCGCCGTCGCCGAGCAAAAACACGTTCTCCGGCTTCACGTCGCGATGCACGATGCCGGCGTCGTGCGCGGCGCCCAGCGCAGCGCTGATCTGCCTGACCACGCGGGCCGCCGCTGCGATGGGCATGCGGCCCACGCGTTCCAGATGATTGCCGAGCTCCTCGCCTTGCAGCAGCTCTGCGACGATGTAAGGGCGTCCGTCCGCGCTCGAGCTCACGTCGAACACGTCGACGACGTTCGGGTGCGACAACACGCTCGACGCCTCCGCCTCGCGCTGAAAACGCGTCACCACGTCGGGCTGCCGCGCCAGATCGGGGTGCAGCATCTTGACCGCGAAGCGCTTGGTCGGCAGCCGCTGGTGACGCGCCTCGTAGACGCGGCCCATGCCGCCCTCACCGACCATACGCACTACCTCGTAGGCGCCGCCTAGGACGGCGCCGATCATCGGATCTTCGTCGTCGGGGGCGTCTTCGAGCGGCGTGGCATCGTGGGGGCAAACCTTGAAGGCCGCCGGGAAGCGACGCTCGCACGCAGGACAGCGTCGCGAGTTCGGCATGCCCTCCGACAGCGCATCCGAGAGGCTGGCCTGCGAGCTGCGCGGCGCGATGAGCGGCGCACTGGCTTGCGGAGCGCGGGGACCGACCATGAGTGGAGCGAATCGTAGCCCATCTCGCCCGGAGCGGGGAATCACCGCCCCCCAGCGGGTCTTCTTCGCCCTGCTCGGCGAGCAGGCCGGTAAGCCGCTGAGCGGAGGTAGGACCGACAACTACTTGCGCACGACCACGAACACGCTGATGCCACGGCGGTGCACGAGTAGGAGCACGTCGCCGGACGCCTTGGCGTACAGCTCTTTGAACTTGGCCAGCGAATCCACCGGCGCCCGGTTGAGCTCGAGCACCACGTCTCCGGGGCGCAGGCCGGCGCGCGCCGCGGCGCTCTTGGGCTGAAGCTCCGTGATCACGACGCCGCGCTGCACCTCGGCACCGAGCTGGAGCTCGCGTCGGTTCTCGGGCGTCAGCTCCTCTAGCGTCACGCCGTCGAGCGCGCCGCCCGTGGTCGCTTTCGGGGAGCCGGAGGAGGGGCCGCCAGCTGCGGCCTGGGCGTCGTCGGGCACCTCGCCCAGCTCCACAGAAGCCGTGAGCGGTTTGCCGGCCCGAAGCACGTCCAGCGTGACGCGCTTCTTGGCGCCGCTCGACGCGATCAGATTGCGAAACTGTCCGGTCGAGGTCACGGGCTTGCCGTCGACCTTCACCACCACGTCGCCGCGCGCGAGCCCGCCCTTGGCGCCGGGCCCGCCGCTCCTGACCTCGGTGAGCAGCACGCCGTTCTGACTGCTGAGCTTGAGCGCGCCGGCCAGATCCTGGTCGATGTCCTGGATGCCCACCCCCAGGAAGCCGCGCGAGACGCGACCCGACTGCTTCAGCGTCTCCATGATGGGCTGCGCCATGCTGGTCGGGATGGCCAGGCCGATGCCCTGATAGCCGCCGGTGCGCGACAGGATGGCGGTGTTGATACCGACCAGCTTGCCTTGGGTGTCGATCAGCGCGCCGCCGGAGTTGCCTGGATTGATGGCGGCGTCGGTTTGAATGAAGTCCTCGTAGGCCGTGATGCCGAGATCGGCGCGACCCTTGGCCGACACGATGCCCATGGTCACGGTCTGCCCGACGCCCATCGGATTGCCAATGGCCAGCACCACGTCGCCCAGCCGCAGCTTGGAAGAATCGCCGAATTCCACGGCGCGAAGGTCGCTCGGAGCGCCCTTGATCTTGATCACCGCCAGATCGCTCTTCGGATCGGTGCCGACCACGGTGGCGTCGAACTCGCGATTGTCGGAGACCGTGACCTTGATCTCCTTGGCCTCGGCCACCACGTGATTGTTGGTCAGCACGTAGCCGTCGCTCGACACGATCACGCCCGAGCCCATGCCCTGCGACTGTCGCTCGCTCGGCCCGCCGAAGAACGGAAAGCCCATCGCAGGTTGGCGCTGCGTCATGGTCGTGGAAATGGTCACGACCGACGGCAGCACCCGCTCCGCCACGTCAGCGATCGAGATCGAACCGGCCGCCTGGGTCAGGGCCGGATGGCCCTCCACCGCGACCTGAGAGCGGCCTCCAGGCTCGGGGCTGACTTCGCTCTTGGAGAGCCCACCGCTGCGCGCGCAGCCCCCTGCTGAAAGCGCCAGCATCAGCGCCAACACCGACACGAATCCGCTACTCACTTTCGACATGGTTTCCTCGGGCGACCAGGCAGTGACTGCTCTACTCTCAGGCCCTCAACCGGGCAAAGACCCGGTTCATTCCCCGACCCGGGTCAGAGTGACGCACGAGGATTCTGGCCGCAGAGCCGCGCCAGCGACGCCAGCGCGGCTCCGCGGCCGAAGCATTTTCAACGACGGCGGCGACGCGCCACGGCAGCTGCAGCGCCCGCCAGGGCCAGCCCCAGCAGGACGTTGCCCGACGCATCCCCACCGGCCGCGGCGACGCTGCACTTGGCGTCCTTCTTGTTCACGTCGCCGTCATCGTTGGTGTCGATGTCCACGTCGGCATCGGCGTCCACATCGACGTCGATGTCGACGTCCACGCTGATCGACAGCTCCGCCGCCAGCTCGGCGGCGCAGTCCTTGAGGCTCGTGACGTTGAGAAACTGACCGTCGCAGAAGATGGCGCCGCCCTCGTCCTGGCAGTCGGTGCGGCAGGTCTCGACCGTAGTCGTTTGACAGCCCTCGAAATTTTCCGTCTGACAGTCGATCTGGCAGGTGCTGCTGGCCTTGGCCGTGCAGCTGTCCTGGCACACGGGCGTGCACTTGGTCTCGCACACTTCCTCGGTGTCGTCGTCGCGACAGTGA
>DATDEV010000552.1:0-5899 GCA_036522995.1 Polyangiaceae bacterium | reverse complement strand
CTTCTGGTTGGGCTTGTTGCTTGGAGGAGGAAATTTGATGCGCAAGGTTATCGCCTCATCGCTCGTGCTTGGGATGCTCGGCGGGCTGTCGTTACCGGCGCGGGCCGCGGAGGCTGACGCTGCCCCCGCAGCTGCTGCTGCTCCCGTCGAGCCGGCGCCCGCCGCAGCTGAGGGCGCGCCCGCCGATTCAGCCACCCAGCCCGACAAGGACTCGGCGCTGGTCGCCGACGCCGAGGCCGGCGGCTCTCCAGTCGAGCTGCCGGGCAAGACCTACCTCTTCGTAGGCGCGCGCTACCGCGCGATCGTCGTGCCCAAGTTCATGATCAACATGTTCGGCGACGGCGGCGAGACCGTGCTCGTGCATGGCTTCGGCCCCGAGTTCATCATTCGCAAGAACGCCTTCGAGTACAACCTGTCGATTTGGTACGCCGGCTACGGCATGGACGACGTGGCCTTCAAGGCCAAGAGCGACGACGCCAAGGCCTGGGAAATCGTCAATAGCTCGCTGAAGTCGATCTACATCTCGGCCGACTTCCTGTGGAGCCAGGACTTCACGCCGGAGTTTGCTCTCAACTACGGCGTGGGCGGCGGCTTCGGCATCATCTTCGGCGATCTCGAGCGCGTGCAGGCGTATCCGGGACCCGGTGCCGACGAGAATACGGGCGAGGGCTTTCTGCCCTGCGCGTCCGCGGGCAATCCCAACGCCACCTATTGCGACGACTCGAACAACCATTACCCGGGCTACATGGAGCCGAGCTGGGCCGACGGCGGCTCCAAGCCCATGATCTTCCCCTGGCTCGTGCTGCAGACAGGCCTGCGCTACAAGCCGCACCGCAACTTCGTCGCGCGCTTCGACGCGGGCTTCGGGACCAGCGGCTTCTTCCTCGGCCTGGGTGCTGATTACGGCCTATGAAATCGCTGTGGGGGGCAGGCGCGTGTCTGAGCTGGACGAGCTGAATCTACCGCAACGTTACGAGCCGGTGCGCCGGCTCGGCAGGGGAGGGGGCGGCGAAGTCTGGGCGGTGCGCGACCGGGCTAACGGTCGCTGCTACGCGCTCAAGCTGCTGGCTGGTGACGCCAGCGAGCGCGAGATGGCGGCGCTGGTGCGCGAGGCCGTCGCGCTCAGCGGCCTGGAGGGGCTGGGTGTGCCGCGCGTCGTGCGCTTCGGGCGCCTGCCCGGCTCCGGGCGGCCCTACCTGGTGCGCGAGCTGGTGGAAGGCGAGAGCATGGAGGCGGTGCTGGCGCGCGGCGTGGACCCGCAAACGGCGCTGCAAATTCTGGCGCGCGCCGCCGATCAGCTCACGCTGCTGCATCGAGCAGGGCTGCTGCACGGCGACGTGAAGCCCGCGAATCTCATCGTCGAGCCGTCAGGCAACGTCTCGTTCGTGGACCTGGGGCTGGCCGCGCCGTGGCGCGAGGGCGGCTCGCTGGCGGAGGGGCTCACGCCTCGTTACGCCGCGCCGGAGCTGTTCGAAGGCAAGCCGATCACGGTGCGGGCCGAGGTGTTCGCGCTGGGCGTCGTGCTCGCCGAGATTTTGGAAGCGGGCGCCGGCAGCATGACCAGCGCGCTGCTGGCGCGCCTGTCGGCAGCGGCCGATCGCGCGATGGCGCGCGCTCCGGAAGATCGCTACCCGTCGGTGGACGAGCTCGCCAGCGAGATCCGGCGCGAGCTGGGCGTGCCGGCGCCCGACCCCAGCGACGCGGCCGGCGTGCTCTGGCCCATCTCCGGCATCGACGGCATTTCGAGCCAGCTGCTCGACGCGGCGCAGGGGCTGGCGGTGGGTGGTGTGCTGCGCCTCGAAGGGCCGCCAGGCTCGGGTCGCAGCGCGCTGATTCGGCGACTGGCGTGGTGGCTCGGGGTGCTGGGGCGCCCGGTGGCCTGGCTCGATGATCCGAGCAGCCCGTCTGCCGTGAACGCGGAGCTTGCGGCGCACGGCGGCGCTACCAGCGCGGCAGGCTCCTGGATCTTGGTCGACGATGCCGACGGCCTCGACGAAGCTGGCTTGGCAGCCGTGCGGACGGCCCTCGACGGTGGCGCGCGACTGGTGGCCGTCGGCGGCGCGCGCTTCGAGGGCGCCCAGGTGTTCATGATCCCGCCGCTGGCAGAGCCGGTGGCGTTGGAGCTGGTGCGCCACGCGGTGCCTTCGCTCACGGCCGGCTTGCAGAAGCGTCTGGTCGAGCTCGCCGATGGACGCCCGGGAGCGCTGAGGCGCCTGGTCAGGTTGATCGCCGCCGAGGCGGTGGCGTCACCGGCGGATTTCGACCGCGTGGTGGGCACCACCCCCTCCGTCGACGTTCGCGTGCCCGAGCAGCCGCTCGAGCGCGCGCTCTACTACCTGGATCGAGGTCGCTTCAACGACGCGGCCGCGGCGCTCGCCGGCGTATCGGCTCAGGAGCTCAAAGTCTCGGCGGCGCTGGGCGTGGCCAAAGCTCGCCTCGAGCTGGGGGTGGCCGAGGAGCGCCGGGCGCTACAGCGCCTCGAGGCGCTGGCCAAGCTCGAGGGCTTGAGCGACGGAGAGCGCAGGCTGATCGCGCTCTATCACGCGCGCGCCAACATCGCGCTCGGCGACGCCGCGGCGGCGCTGACCGAGCTCGAGCCGCTGCTCGGCGAAGACAGTGCGATCGGCAACGAGGCGCTGATTTACCACGGCCTGGCGCTGTCGCTGACAGGCGAGCACGACCGGGCGCGCGAGCAGCTCGAGCGCGCCATCGAGCACGCACCGGCCTTGCAGCAGCCGCGGCTCGAGGCGCTGGCGCTGGCGTCGCTGGGTTACGTGCTGCTGCGCGCCGATCGCACCGATCGCGCGCGCGACGTTTACCGCGCCGCGCTGGTGGCGGCCGAGCGCGCTGGCGAGGCCGGGCTGCTGGGCACGGTGCAGATGAGCCTGGCCGGGCTGCTCAAGGTGCGGGGCGACATCGCCGGGGCCATCGAGTTGTTCGAAGCCGCCGTCGACATGGGCCGGCGCAGCGGACGCCGCGCGACGGCGCGCCAAGCTTTGCTCAACCTGGCCAACACCGATCTTTACCTGGGTCGGCTGTCCCGCGCGCGCACCAGCCTGGCCACGCTGCGCGAGCAGAGCTCACAGCTGTCCAAGGACATGCTCGGGCAGCTGCTCGGCAACGAGGCCTACTTGCTCGCGTTCATGGGGCAGCACGTGGAGGCAGCCGCACGCTACAAGGCGTGCGCGGACGCCTACGCCGAGCTCGGCCGTGGGCTCGACGCCGCCGAAGCTCGCTTGCTGGCCGTGCTGGCCGCGGCGCGCGAGCCGAACGTCAACGCTCAGAGCTTGCGCGGCGAGCTCGAGCAAGCCGAGGCTCTGCTCAAGGGCGACTCCGCGCATCGAGCGCTGCTGCTGCTGGCTCAGGCTCGCGTGGCCAACCTGCTCGGTGACGAGCTGGGCGCGCGCGAGAAGCTCGACGCCTGCCTGGAGGCGGCGCGCAGCGCCCAGCAGCGTGAGTGGCTGTGGCGCTCGCTCGAGGCCCGCGCCGAGCTCGAGGAGCTCGGTGGTCAGCCGGTGCTGGCGCGCCGCGATCGCGAGGAGGCGCTGGCGGTGCTGGAGGAGATCGGCGCGCGCTTGCCGCGCGATCTGCGCGAAGTCTACTGGAACGATCCCCGCCGCAAGGCGCTGCGCGGCAGCGTGACTGGCGCGATGGGGCGCGCCGCTACCGAGCACTTGCCGTTCGCCCCGCTGAGCGCTCTCCCGGCAGCCAGCCCGACCATGCAGGCCCGGCGCGGCTCCAGCAACACGTCGAACATGTCGCAGCTCGGGGGGCTGACCCCGCTCGAGCAGCGCCTGTCGCGCATCCTGGAGGTGAACAGCGACCTGGCCGGCGAGCTGGACGTCGAGCGACTGACGGCCAAGATCATCGGTCACGCCGTGGAGCTGCTGCGCGCCGAGCGCGGCCTACTGCTGCTCACCGAGGCCGACGGCTCGCTCAGCGTCCACGCCGCACGCGGTAGCGTCGGTGACGTAGCGCACGTCGAATTTTCTCGCTCGATCGCCGAGGGCGTGATCGCCTCGCGCGAGCCGGTGGTTACGCTCGACGCGCGTGGCGACGCGCGGCTCAAGTCGTTTGCGTCGGTGCACCAGCTGCTGCTCGAGTCGGTGGCTTGCGTGCCGATTCTGGCGCCCTCGGGCAGCGCCATCGGCGCGCTCTACCTGGAGACGCGCGGGCGCCCGGGGCGGCATTTCGAGCGCGAGCTGCCGACGCTGCGCGCCTTCGCCGATCAGGTCGCGATCGCGCTGGAGAACGCGCGCCTGCTGCGTGAAAACCGCGCGCGCGTCGCCGAGCTGGCAGAGGCCAACTCGGAGCTGGCCGAGGCGCAAGAGCGCTTGCGTGAGCTGCTCGATGGTCGCACCGAGCAGCTCAAGCGCACCCGCCAAAAGCTACGCGACACGCGCGACGCGCTCTACGGACATTTCGGTTATCAGGGGCTGGTCGGTACCAGCGGGCCGATGCGCAAGGTCTATGCGCTCGTCGATCGCGTCAAGGACACGGACGTTCCAGTGCTGATCACGGGTGAGAGCGGCACCGGCAAGGAGGTGGTGGCGCGGGCGATTCACAACGCCTCGCTGCGCGGCCGGTCCAAGTTCCTGGGCGTGAATTGCGGCGCCATCCCGGAGAATTTGCTGGAAAGCGAGCTGTTCGGGCACGTGCGCGGAGCCTTCACCGGCGCCGACCGCGAGCGCAAAGGTCTGATCCGCGAGGCCGAGGGCGGCAGCATCTTGCTCGACGAAATCGGTGAGATGCCGGTCAAGATGCAGGCAGGGCTGCTGCGCGTGCTCCAGGAAAAGCGCGTGCGCCCGGTGGGCGGCGCGGAGGAGCAGGAGGTGGACGTGCGCATCCTGTTCGCCACCAATCGCGACCTGGAGCGCATGGTGCAAGAGGGCAAGTTCCGCGCGGACCTGTACTACCGCATTCACGTGGTGGAGGTTCATCTGCCGGCGCTGCGCGACCGCAATGAAGACGTGCCGCAGCTCGTCGACTACTTTTTGGGCCTGTTCGCCGCGCGCTACAAGCGCGACAAGAAGACCGTGACGCGCGACGCGCTGCGCCGCTTGCAGAGCTACGGCTGGCCCGGCAACGTGCGTCAGCTCGAGCACGTGCTGCTCAACGCCTGGGTCATGAGCGACGATCAGGAGCTGCTGGCGGAGGACCTGGAGCTGCCCGACGGCTTCAGCCCCTCCCTGGACCGCCCCGACTCCAGCGCGCCGCGTGCTGCGGTCAAGAAGGGCACGACCAGCCAGCACCGCCGCGACGAGCGCGAGCGCATCATCGAAGCGCTGCGCTCCTGCAACTGGAACCGTGTCAAAGCGGCCGAGCTATCGGGCATCCCGCGGCGCACCTTCTATCGGCGCCTGCGTGAATACGGCATTCAGTGAGCGTTAAAGCCCAAAGCCCTTGAGTTTCTTGTGCAGGCCTTCGCGCGTGATGCCGAGCGTTTTGGCGGCGCTGGTCTTGTTGTTGCCGTGCGCGGCCAGCGCCTGAATCAAGATCCGCTTCTCGAAGCGATCCATGATTTCGCGTAGCGTGCCGCTGCCGGTGACCGTGCTGGCTTCCAGCTCGGTATCACCGCTGGCGTGGGCATCCTGGGCGGACTCGTCGGCCGCCGCCCGTCCCGGACGCAGCCGTGCGCTCAGCAGCTCCGGTGTGATCGGGTCGCCGTCGTCGGCCTGGATCACCGCGCGCTGAATCTCGTTCTCGAGCTCGCGCACGTTACCCGGCCAGGCATAGGCCTTGAGTAATTCCAGAGCGGGCTGGCTGAAGCCGTCGATCTTCCGCCCGAACTCGCGGGTGTAGCGCTCCAGGAAGTGCGAGGCCAAAAGCGGCACGTCTTCGCGGCGCTCGCGCAGTGGCGGCACGCGCAGCGGAAACACCTTCAGCCGATAGTAGAGGT
>DATDEV010000551.1:0-6342 GCA_036522995.1 Polyangiaceae bacterium | reverse complement strand
GGGAGCGCTGACGCGGCGCGGCGATGAACGCGCGCTGGCGCTGACCACGGCGGGCCTCGACAGCACCCGGAATTGGCGCCAAAGTCGCCGGCTGCCGCGTTCTTGGCGGCCGCACCAGAACCCCACCCATGGCAGTAGTCCTCGCATTCGAACGCCCCGTCGTCGAGCTCGTCGCGCGCGTGCGCGAGCTGCGTGAGCTGGCCAGCGAGGATCCCCGCTTCGGCGCCGAGCTGCGGCGCTTGGAAGAAAAGGCCGCCGTGCTGGCGCGCGAGGTGTTCGCCGGGCTGACGCCGATGCAAAAGGTGCAGCTTTCGCGGCACCCCAGTCGCCCCTATTCGCAGGACTACATCGAACGTCTGTTCGAGGATTTCGTCGAGCTGCATGGCGATCGCCGCTTCGCCGACGATTCAGCGATCATCGCGGGGCTGGGCCGCTACCACGGCCGCAGCGTGGCGGTGGTCGGGCACCGCAAGGGGCGCACCACCAAAGAGAACATGCAGCGAAATTTCGGGATGCCCAACCCCGAAGGCTATCGCAAGGCGATTCGCTTGTACGAGATGGCCGACCGCTTTGGCCTGCCGATCTTCACGTTCGTGGACACACCGGGCGCCTACTGCGGCATCGGAGCCGAAGAGCGGGGCCAGAGCGAGGCCATTGGCGCCTCGATCGAGGTGATGTCACGCATGACGGTGCCGATCATCAGCACTGTCATCGGGGAAGGCGGCTCGGGCGGCGCCCTGGCGCTGGGCGTAGCCAACCGCGTGCTGGTGCTGGAGTTCAGCTATTACTCGGTGATCACGCCCGAGGGCTGCGCGGCGATTCTGTGGAAGAGCGGCGATCTCGCGCCCGAGGCGGCGGCGCGCCTGAAGATCACGGCGCCCAACCTGCTCGAGCTCGGTGTGGTCGATGCCATCGTCGAAGAGCCCCCGGGCGGCGCGCATCAGGACCCCGACGCGGCGGCGAAATGCCTGGATACCGCGCTCTATCGCGAGCTCAAGGAGCTGAGCGGGCTATCGCGCGACGAGCTGCGCGCCGATCGCTACGACCGCTTCCGCAAGCTCGGCGCATTTGTGGCATAAGGCGCTGGCCATGGCCCCCGCGCCGGAAATTCGCAGTCTCGACGAGCTCACGCTGGGCCACCGGCGCGTGCTGGTGCGCACCGATTTCGACGTGCCGCTGACCGCCTCCGGTGAGGTCGCCGACGATAGCAAGCTGCGCGCGGCCCTGCCGACTCTGCAAAAGGCGCTCAGCGAGGGCGCGCGCGTGGTGATAGCCACCGAGCTCGGCGACCCCGACTTGCCTGCCGTGAGCCTCGAGCCGGTGGCGGCGGCGCTGGCCGGCCTGCTCGGTCAGGAAGTCTATTTGCCCGACCAGTGCGTGGGCGAAGCCGCGCGCAAGGTGGTGAGTGACCTGCGCGAAGGCCAGGTCTGCCTGCTGGAAAACCTGCGCTTTGCTCCCGAAGAGCAGCAGGCTGACGAAGGCTTCGCGCGGAAGCTGGCCGGGCTGTGCGATGTCTACGTGAACGAAGCCTTTGCCCGGTCACACCTGCCTTGGGCGTCGCTGGTGACATTGCCGCGGCTGACCGCCGAACGCGGCCTGGGCTATCGCGCCAAGGCCGAGCTCGACGCCCTGTCACGCGCTGCCGTCACGGCCCAGAAACCCTTCATCGGCATACTGGGCGGGATGGACCTGGCCACCAAGCTGCCCGTGCTGGAAAGCATGCTGCGACGCTGCAGCGTTATCTGCGTGGGCGGCGTGCTGGGCAACACGCTGCTGGCCGCGCGCGGTCAGGACATGAAGGCATCGCCGCTCGAGCGTGATCAACTGCCGCTCTGCCGAGCGCTGCTGAGCCGCGCCCGCGATCAGAAGGTGGAGCTGCTGCTGCCGCTCGACGTGCAGGCCGGCTCGGGGCCCGACGCCGAGCAGGCTAGCGCC
This sequence comes from Polyangiaceae bacterium, assembly GCA_036522995.1. Taxonomy (GTDB): domain Bacteria; phylum Myxococcota_A; class Polyangia; order Polyangiales; family Polyangiaceae; genus PMG-095. The sequence goes on along the minus strand of DATDEV010000551.1, from coordinate 4,407 downwards.
GTGAGCGTGGGCTCGATCGCCGACAAAACCGGTGCTTTCGACGTGGGGCCCAAGACCGTGCAAGCCTTTGCCGAGCGGCTGCGCACAGCGCAAACAGTGCTCTGGTACGGCGCGCTCGGAGCGCTCGAAAATCCTGCCTTTGCTCAGGGCACCGCCGATATGCTGACCGCGCTGGGAGAAGCCAAGGCGTTTGGCATCATCACTGGCGACTCGGTGGCGTCGGCCGCAGCCAAACGACCGGAGCTCGAGGGTCCGGATGGTAAACTGGGTTTCGTCTCCACGGGCGGCATGGCGTCGCTCGTATTCATCGAAGGCAAGAAGCTACCGGGCATCGAAGCCCTGCGCGGATGAACATGGCAAATCGCAAGTACTTGATCGCCGGAAATTGGAAATTGAACGCTGGCGGTAGCGCTGGCCTCGAGCTCGCGGCCGCCGTCGCCAAGGCCACGCAAGGCGTATCGGCCGAGGTCGTGGTGGCTCCGCCGTTCACGGCGCTGGCCGCCGTGGCCGCCGAGCTGCACGAGACTCACGTGCAGGTGGCGGGGCAGAATCTCTACCCGAAGGACAGCGGAGCCTTCACCGGCGAGATCAGCGCGCCGATGTTGCTCGAGGCTGGCTGCCAATGGGTCATCCTCGGTCACAGTGAACGCCGGCAGCTGTTCGGCGAGACCGATCAGGGCGTACGCGACAAGGTCGTGGCCGCCATGGCCGCGGGTCTCAGGCCCATCGCCTGTATCGGCGAGACCCTGCCCGAGCGCGAGTCGGGCAAGACGCTCGAGGTCTGCTTCAAGCAGCTGGATGCCTTCACCGAGGCCTTGCTCACGAACCCGGGCTATGGCGTCATCGCCTACGAGCCGGTCTGGGCCATCGGCACCGGCAAGGTCGCCAGCCCCGCCCAGGCGCAGGAGGTCCACGAGGCCATCCGCAAGCGGCTGGCCGCCCTGAGCGCGGAGCTCAGCGAAAAGACTCGGGTTCTTTACGGTGGCAGCGTCAAGGCTGACAACGCCAAGGAGCTGCTCGGCTGCCCGGATATCGACGGCGCGCTGGTGGGCGGAGCAGCGCTCGACGCGGCTGGATTCGCCAAGATCGCCCAGGCGGCTGGGTAATCTTGCCAAAACGCGCTAAGTAGCTGCCCTCGCTCGAGACCCCCATGGCCGAGATCATCCACACGCCGCTCACCGTGATTCACATCCTCGCCTGCATGTTTCTGATGCTGGTGGTGCTGATTCAACCCGGAAAGGGCGGCGGGCTGGGTGCGCTCAGCGGCGCAGGCGCGCAGCAGGTGTTCGGGGGGCGCGGCGCAGGTAACTTCTTGACCAAGACGACCTGGGCCACCGCCGGGATCTTCTTCGCCACCAGCATGACGCTCGCCTACCTGTCGTCGTCCACCGACGAATCGCTCGAGCGCAGGAGCAAGCTGGCCCAAGAGAAGAAGGCGCCCGTGCCGGTCCCGGTAGGTTCGGCTCAGGACAAGAAGTAGGCGTTGCAGTCGCCCAGGGCGATGCGCGATGGGCTCCTGGTGGGGCTCGCGCGTGCGCTCGTGTCGGCGACGTGTTTGTGGAGCGGCTTTCGTGCCGTCAGCGACGACGACTACTCGCGGCTGGTCATTGCCGCGCGCTTCGCCGCGTCACCGTCGCTCGACCCGAGCGGAACGAGCTGGCTGCCGCTGCCGTTTTGGGCCTACGGCGCGCCCATGGCGCTGCTCGGCGACTCGCTGGCCGTGGCCCGCGGCGTGGCCTTCTGCTTGGGCGTGGCAAGCTCGGTGCTGGTGTGGGGTGCTGCGGGCCTGCTCGGGCTCACGCCGGCCGCGGCGCTGCTGGCGGCGCTCGGCGCAGTGCTGCTCCCCTATGGCGCCTGGCTCTCGGTGGCGACGGTGCCGGAAGCGCCGTGCGCCGCGCTGATCCTGTTCGGCGTCGTCAGTTTGGCCCGTGAGGAGGCCAGGTTGCGGCTTTGGGGGGCGCTGGCGCTCGGCGCGGCGTGCTTCTGCCGCTACGAGGCCTGGGCTCCGGCGCTGGTGTTCGCAGCAGTGACGGGCGCGCAAGCGCTGCGCTCCCGTCGGCGTGCGCTGGGACTGGCCGCGCTGCTCGCGCTGCTGCCGATCGCCGCTTGGCTGCTGCACGGCGTGGTGCGGCATGGCGATGCGCTCTTCTTCGTCGCCCGCGTGAGCCAATATCGGGCGGCGCTCGGCCGTCCCCCCGCTGGTCTGCTGCAGGCCAGCCTCGACACGCTAGGAGCGCTGGTGCGCTTCGAGCCGGAGCTCGCCGCCGTCACTGTCGTGGCTCTGTGCTTCAGCGTCGGCAAGGGCCGCTGGCCCTTCACGCGCGCGGCGCTGGGGCCGATCCTGGCGCTGGCAGCGCTGGTGCTATTCCTGATCGTGGCGGCGGCCAGCGGCGGCTCGGCGACGCACCATCCAGAGCGCGCGCTGCTACCCGTTCATTGGTTCTCGGCGCTGCTCGCGGCAGGCCTGCTCACCAAGCTGGCGCAAGCCGGCACCGGCCGCTGGTGGGTGCCAGTCCTGGTGCTGCCGCTGGCCATCGCCGGCAATCTCCTGCTGCGACCCACGCTGCGTGACTCCTTCACTGATCGCGGCGAAGAGGAGCAGGTCGGAAGCCTGCTCCGTCATGTCGGCGCGACGGACGTCGCGCTCGACACCGACGATTTCGGGTATTTCGCAGTGCAAGCCGCGCTCGGCCACGCCAAGAGCCAGCCGCTCTACGACCTCGATCCACGCAGCCCTGCCCTGCCTCGCGCTGCCACGACCGGCGAGCTGGCCGCGCGCCTGCGCGAGCGCGGAGCCCGCTGGCTCGTCACGGCGCGCAGTCGTGCACTGCTCGCGCAGCCGCTCGGCAAGGCGCGCGCTGTCACGCAACGGCTCAGCGTGCTCGAGCTCGAGCCGGCTGCGCTCAGCGCCGCCCGCTGAGCACCTCACCTCACCTCAGCTCAGCGGCCGCGACCACCGCCGCCGCCACCGCCGCCACGTCTACCACCGCCGCCGTAACCACCGCCGCCACTTCGGCGACCGCCGTCGTGGCCGCCGCCCCCCTCGAAGCCCGAGTCGTGACCGCCACCTCGACCGCCGCCACCTCGACCGCCGCCAGCACCACCAAATCCACCGCGCCGCCCGCCGCCGCCGGCCTCACGCTCACGGGCGGCGTTGACGACGATGGCGCGACCATCCACATCCACTCCGTTCATGGCGTCGATGGCTTTCTGTCCCTCCTCGGGCGTCGAAAACTCCACGAAGCCAAAGCCTCGAGAGCGTCCGCTCATGCGGTCGATGACGACCGACGTGCCGACCACGTTTCCGAACTCGGCAAAGCGCGTGCGCAAGCCATCCTCGGTCGTCGAGTACGCGAGGTTCCCAACGTAGAGCCGCATGGTGAGTCTCCCGGGTGAGAGCCCGTGACGGGGCGACAGCTAGACTACCGGTTTGGACCCGGCCCCGGAAGCGGCTACACAATCGCGGGATTTTTGGGTGGTTTGGGCGCCAAGGCTGCCGAAGACTTCTCGTTTGGCCAGCCCGCTCGGTACGATGGCGCCGTGTTCGGTCTCGGTACCCTCGGCAGACGCGCCCTGGAAGGCACGGTGAGCCTATTTGCAGTGCTCGGCTTTTTGTACGTGCCGCTCGGTCAGCACACCGGCTTCGAGCATGCGCGGGCCGTTTTGGGGACGCCCGCCGCCCGGGCCGCAGTGCAGGACCTCACCGGGGCCGCCCTGGCCCTGAGGACGCGCGTGCTGGAGCTGGCTACTGCACAGGTGTCGCCCCCGGTTGCGGAAGGGCCCGCGGCTCCTGCCAAAGAGCCTCGACCGATCCCGCCCAAGCTCAAGTAGCCGGCGACGCTGACCTCGGTAGCCGGCATGTCGGCGCCGACGGCCTTCTTGCCTCGATTTGCAGACAGTCGCCGTCGGATAACGGCCCCGACGCAGCGGGCCGGCGTGCCCGAGCTAGGGCGGGCTCTCGGGCGCGATCACGCGATGGATCGCGACCGGCGAATTGTTCTTCAGCTCGTCAGTGAGCACGAAGATGTTCTCTCTATCTTCGGCGACCGTCGTCTCGAACGCGCAGGTGTGCGAAGTGGCGAGGTAGGGCGTGATCACGTTCACTCCCAGCACGTCGAAGGGGGCCAGGTTGGTGATGGGATCACCGGTCACGTCGAACTGTCCCGTGACGTCGAACAGGTTGCCGGCCTTGATCAGCTCGTGCATCTCGGCCGTGCCATCGCCGCCGTTCAGCACCACCACGACGCCGCCGGCCTTGGTGAAAGTGGTAAGCACGCTATCGGCTTCCCATTCAGCCCCGACCATGCCCGGCTCGCCGCTGGCCGCCTGATCGAGATCGTGAATCAGCAGCACCTGGTAAGAGTCGACGGTGAGCTCGGCTGTCACGGCGGCTGGCGTCTTCGCTTC
>DATDEV010000550.1:0-6238 GCA_036522995.1 Polyangiaceae bacterium | reverse complement strand
CTCGGTGCGGACGCCACGCCTCGCGCAGCGATGGGCCTGATGGCCCTCACGTTCGCGCCGCTCGCGCTCGCGCTCGTGGCAGGGGTGAGGGCGGCGGCGGCCGAGCTCGGGCCGCGGCTCGACACCGAGCGGCGCTCCGCTTCCCCTGGCGTGGTGCTGCTGGCTTCGCTGGGGCTGGGGTTGGCCGCGCTGGCGCTGCTGATTTCGCTGGGGGAAACGGGCGGGGGCGGTGGTCCCTGGCGCATCCTGGGCGTGCTGCGCCGCGACGAGCTCGACCTGCGCGCTCCCGGCCTGCTGCTGATCGTCGCGGCGGCAGCGCTGCTCGTGCCGCGGCCGTCGCGGGCTCTCGGGGGGGTGCTGCTGCTGGCGCTGGCGCTGGCGCCTGCCGTCTTGACCTGGCAGGCGGCGCGCGGCCTCGACGCGCACGCGGCGCTCGCCTTCGAGCGCGAGGCGGCGCTGTCGCGCGTCGGGCTCGGCCTGCTGCGGCGCTCGAGCGACCGCGACCATGATGGGGTGAGCGCAGCCTTCGCCGGCGGCGATTGCGACGACCGCGACCCGGACGTAAGCCCACGCGCGATCGACGTTCCCGGCAACGGCAAAGACGAGGACTGCCAGGACGGCGATGCGCGGAGCACGCCGCGGGGCCAGCCGGTCGACTCGCCCAGCGCTGGCAGCGCTCGCGAGCAACTGCCCGCCGACCTGAACGTGCTGCTCGTCACCATCGACACCCTGCGCGCCGACCTGGGCTACATGGGCAACCCGCGACCGCTATCGCCGCGCCTCGACGCGCTGGCGCAGCAGGGCGTGGTGTTCGAGCGCGCTTACTCGCTGGCCTCGTACACCGGCAAGAGCGTGGGGCCGCTCATGATCGGCAAATACGCGAGCGAGCTCGACGGCGGCTTCGCGCATTTCAATCGCTATCCCAAGAGCGAAACCTTCGTGCAAGAGCGCCTGCGCGCGGCCGGGGTGCGCACGCTCAGCGTGCAAGGCTATTGGTATTTTTACAAGGACGCCGGCTTCGAGCGCGGCTTCGACGTGGTCGACTCCAGCGCGGCGCCCAAGGTGGCCAGCATCGAGGGTGATCAGTCGTCCAACAGCGATGAGCAGAGCGACGCGGTCATCAAGCTGCTCGGCGCGCCCGAGCTCGCCAGTCAGCGTTTCTTCATGTGGGCGCACTACGTCGACCCGCACGCCGAGTACGCGCCCCACCCGGAACACGATTTCGGCGCCAAACCGCGTGAGCGCTACGACGGCGAGGTGGCGTTCGTCGACCACCACGTGGGGCGCGTGCTCGACGCGCTGGAGCGTGCCCCGTTCGCCGGGCGCACCGTGGTGATCGTGACCAGCGACCACGGCGAGGCCTTCGGCGAGCATGGCATGATTCGCCACGGCTTCGAGCTGTGGGAGGAGCTGGTGCGAGTGCCGCTGATCATCAAGCTGCCGGGCTTCGCAGCCCGCCGGGTGAGCGCGCGCCGCAGCGCGATCGACTTGGTTCCCACCCTGCTCGATCTGTTCAAAGTGCCGCTGTCGGCGCGCGGGCCGAAGGACTTTCTCAGCGGGCACTCGCTGCTCGACGATCTGTTGCGCAAGGCGGGCACACCCGACCCCGAACGGCCGATCTTCATCGACATGGCGCGTGGGCCGCACAATGCGGAGCGCCAGGCGTTGATCGTGGGCGATCAGAAGCTCACGGTGAGCGAAGGCCGCGTGCTCGGGCTGTACGACCTTGCCAACGACCCCGGCGAGCGCAAGGACCTGTCGCGCGACAAGAGCCAGCTGGAGGGGATGCGCAGTCAGCTGTCCGCGTTCAAGAGCAAGCTGCGGCGCGTGCCATTGCGGGCGCCATGACCTCCGGCGCGGCCAGTAGCCCTGGCAAACCACCGCTGTGCACGAACAGCGCGCGCCGCGGCTTGTGGGGCAGCTGCGAAAGCCCGAACAGCGCCTTGCCCGTGTAGCTCGGCTCGAGCAGCAGGCCCGAGCAGCGAGCCACCTGCAGCATGAAATCGAGCTGCTCTTGGCTGGCGACGCCGTAAGCCGGGCCTCGGTACTGATCGTAGATGTCCAGCGGGCCTGGCGCCGGCAGCGCCTGGTCGAGCGCTCGCGCCTGCCCCACGATGTCCTCCACGACGCGCTCGAAGTAGCTGCGATCGTCGCAGACCGCGAACGCTGCTGCGCGCTCGGCCAGGCCGCCGTAGCGTCCGAGGCCGAGCGCGACCCCGGCCGCGGTGCCGCCGGAGCCGCAGGCCACCGCCAGCAGGTCGATGCTGCCGGGAAGGCGACCGGCTCGCTGCTGCTCGGCCAGCTCTTCGACGCAGCGCACGTAGCCGAGCGCCCCGAGCCCGTTCGAGCCGCCCTCGGGAATCACGTAAGGCCTGTGCCCGCGCCGCGTCAGCTCCGCGGCTGCGGCCGCCAGGTGTGTGGCGCGCTCTCGATATTGTTCCGGGGTGATCAGCTCGAGCTCGGCGCCGACCAGACGATCGAGCAGCAGGTTGCCGCTGTCGGCGGGTGGCGTGAGCGGCGTCGACGTGCGCAGCAGCAGGCGTGAGCCCAGCCCCAGCTCGCGGGCGGCGATGGCCGTGGCGCGGGCGTGATTGGACTGCTCGCCGCCGCAGGTGATCACGACGTCGGCCCCCTGCTCCAGGGCGTCGGCCAGCAGGTACTCGAGCTTGCGCAGCTTGTTGCCCGCAGCGGCGCCCGAGGTCATGTCGTCACGCTTCACCCACAGCTCGAAGCCCATCAGTCGATCGAGTGCGTCGTGATGCCAGACCGGCGTCGGCGTGTGGCACAGGTCCAGACGTTTCACGAAGCCTCGATTTCAAGGATGACGGCGCCCTTGTCGAGCGTGCTGGGTGCTTGCGCCCCGATAGCGCTGACGACGCCGGCCACCGGTGAGGTGAGCGCGTTCTCCATCTTCATGGCCTCGATCACCGCCACCAATTGGCCGGCGCTGACGCGCTCTCCGAGCTGCACGGCGACGCGCAACAGCTTGCCGGCCATGGGCGCACAGACGATGCCCAGCCCTGCGCGCGCGTCACCTCGACCGCTGCTAGGGCGCACACGCTCGACACGCGCGTGCACGTGCCGGCCGGCGATCTCGGCCCACAGCTCACCCGGCTGGCGCGTGCTCTGAATTTGCAGCTCGCCCCAGGGCGTCAGGGCGAGGCGGCTGCCGTCTGGCTGCGCCTCGAGCGCGATGCTGGTCACGCTGCCGTCTGGCGCGCGCACCAGGCAAGCGCCGTCCGTTCGCTGCACGTCCAGCTCATAAGCTCGGCCTGCTCGTTCGATGCGGTATTTCATGTGCTTTCGCTCAGAAAGTGAGGCCCAGGCCGGTGGTGGCCATGGCCTGCGTGCCGAGCCGCTCGCCCTGCTCGTCGTCGAAGGCGCTGCCCGGAAAGGCCACGCCGCCCTGAAGTGAAAGCCGGGCCTCCATGGGCGGGTCGAGCGGCAGCCGCAGCTCGGCGCCCAGGTCGAGCTCGCTGCCCAGGCTGCGCCCGAGCGCTGAGCCGCCGTCGAAGTTGCGACGCTCGCCGTCGGTGGCCACGCGCGAGGGGTCGACCACGTGCGTCGTCGCGCTCGCCACGACCAGCCCCAGCTGCAGCGCGAGCTGCGCCACGGGCCTCACCAGCAGAATGGGGTTCAGGTAGCTGGCGCCCGCGATGCCGCCCGTGGTGGCCAGCCCGAAGACGCGCGCGCTGCCGGCCTCGGCATTCTGCTCGGCCAGTAGCGCCTGGGCGCGCGAGGTCTTGAAGCGCATCAGCTCGCCGAACAAAAGCAAGCCGACGCCGTGATTGGAGTCCATCACGAAGCGGTTCACGTCGTGGTCGGTCGGGTCGGCGTCGCCGGAGGCCATGCCCCATTCGAGGGAGACTACCAGCTGCGCGAAGCGCCGGTTCGCTTCGGCTCGTTCCAGGGCGTAGCCCACCCGCGCCGCTCCAGCCAAGGCCAAGACTGCGCTCTCGGCGCCCACGCCGGCCCAGGCGGTCGGCTCGTCCACGCTGCCGATGCGGTACACGCCCTCGTACTCGCCGAAAAGCTCACCGCTGTGACCGGCCAGGCGCGCACGAAAGCCGCCGGAAGCGTCGAAGACGAAGGCTTGCGCACCGCCGCGTGTCTCCCGCGCAGCCAGCGTTTCGTAGCGCGTCAGCAGCCGCAGCCAGGCGCCCTCCGCAGGAGCGAAGCGTGCCGAAAGCCCGAACCGCCACAGCCGGTCCCCATCGAAGAGCGCGAGCCGCTCGTCTTGGAACAGCAGCTCGGCGGCGGCCCCCACGCGCAGCATCGAGCTGGGCTGGCCGCTCATCAGCTCGACGCGCTCGAAGGTGGCTACGCGATCAGGGGTGCCGAACCAGCGCGGCTGATCGCCGTCGTTGTCGAGAATGCCCATGCCGAGCTGCGCCGGTGCGTGTCCCAGGCTCAGCTCACCCAGCTCGCTGCGGGCTTTGATGCGCAGTTTTCGCAGCTGCACGCCGAGCGGCTGCGGCTCTTCGAAGTCGGTGCCGCTATCGGGCACGTTCGAGACGTCTTGCCCGTAGATCATGCCGCGCGGCACGTCGACCTCCGCGCGCACCTCCCAATGCGTGCCCGCCAGCAGCAGCGGGCGCAGGCGTAGCCAGTGAAACAAGCGAAAGCTCTGCTCCAGCTCCGCGGGCCCGCCGGCGATCGGCGCCACTGGATAACGGGTGAGCAGGCTCTGGCGCAGTTCGTATTCGCCGTCGATGCGCAGCTTGAGCGTGCTCGGCTCGGGCTCCGGCTCTCGAGCGCGCGTGCTCGGCAGGACCAGCGACTCCGGTAAGCGGCCCTGGCTCGGGCTGGGTGGCGCGGGCAGGGGTGTTTGAGCAGACGCGTGCGATGCCAGCAGCAGCAGGGCGCAGGCGCGGACCTTCACGGCGCTCAGGCTATCAAAAAGCCAGCTGGCCATCGCTCAGGCCGGCGCCCAGGGGGGAGGGGCTGGCCTGGTTTCGGGGTGGGCGCAGCAGGATTTGAACCTGCGACTTCGTCCGTGTGAAGGACGCACTCTACCGCTGAGTTATGCGCCCGAAACTTGAAGGAGCGGGGTGATAGCGCGTCCCTCGCCGACCTGCAACGGCACATTTTGGCCGCCTGCCTCCTTTGAAGGCGCGGGGGCCGGGCCGGCTACAAAATGTTTTACGGCGAGCCGGTCGTCCGGGTTATGAACCCGCGCTTGGAACCGACCCGACCGGCTCCCGAAGCCACGCCGTCTGTCGCCGCGTCTGTCGCTACCGAACCGGGCGCGTCCGTCGCCGCCGAGCCGGGCGCTCTCCCCGCCCCACCGGGCGCCGTCAAGGACGCCCCACGCAGCCGCGATCGGGTCATTGGTTTGCTGATCGTCGCCGTCGCTTTTGCGATCTGCCTGGCGCTGTCGATTTGGGCCAAGGAGAAATCGAGGCCGGAGACCAGCGAGCCCCCCGGCCCGCCAACGGTAGAGGGCATCGTTGGCTTCCCCAGCAGCGTCGATGCGATCGCGACGCTGCCCGCGGCCCGCAAGCTGAGCAAGCGGCCCAACCTGCGCGGCATCGTGCTCGAAGGCGTGCAAAGCGACGGGCAGCTCGACTTGAGCGAAGGCCCCGCCCGCGTCCGCTACTCTTTCCAGAGCCCGGCTGGCCACGGCGCTCAGCCGCCGCGCGATCCCGGCACGCTGCCCAAGCGGCTCACCTGCGGTAAACAGAACGTGCTGCTACGCAAGGAGGGCCTGGTCGCCGAGCCCGACGGCGCCGACTACCCGTGTCCGCCCGGTGGTGTCGAGGCGCTACCTGAGCCCCAATGCTCCGCCAAAGACATCTGGCGGCTGGCCAAGAAGCGCAAGATGCCGCGCGATCGCCTGGCGCACATCGAATACTACCGCTCGAAGGCGGGCCCCGCCTGGCGCTTCGAGATCGCCGGTACCCCGCATCATTTTACGGTCTACGGTGACTGCAAGCGCGAGCTCAGCGCATCCGAAGCGCACGGCACCGTGCCCTGATCGAAGCCCGGGGGGCTGCCAATGCGCAGCTCGCTTGCAGAAGCTTCCGTGGCGGAGACAGGTGGAGGCGGAAAGCGTGGGGGAGGCGGGCGCGAGCGCCCAACGCGGACGCGAAACGCGGAAGGCGAAGCGCGAGGAGCCAACCGATCGCCGACAACGCCACCGACGCGCAAAACGCGAAACGCGAGATGCGAAACGCGAGATGCGAAACGCGAGATGCGAAACGCGAGATGCGAGGCGCGAGGCGCGAGAGTCGGGGGG
>DATDEV010000549.1:0-9461 GCA_036522995.1 Polyangiaceae bacterium | reverse complement strand
TCTTTCCCGCAAGATCACCGTCGACGTGCGCGGCGAGATTTTGGAGCTGAAGGACACCATCAACACCATGGTCGACCAGCTGAACGCCTTCGCCGCCGAGGTGACGCGCGTCGCGCGCGAGGTCGGCACCGAAGGCAAGCTCGGCGGTCAAGCCGAGGTGCCCGGCGTCGCCGGCACCTGGAAGGATCTCACGGACAACGTGAATTCCATGGCCGGCAACCTCACCGGCCAGGTGCGCAACATCGCCGAGGTGGCGACCGCCATCGCCGGCGGCGACCTGTCGCGCAAGATCACCGTCGACGTGCGTGGCGAGATCTTGCAGCTGAAAGAGACCATCAACACCATGGTCGACCAGCTGAACGCGTTCGCCGGTGAAGTGACGCGCGTCGCGCGCGAGGTCGGCACCGACGGCAAGCTCGGCGGTCAGGCCCAGGTGCCGGGCGTCGCCGGTACCTGGAAGTCGCTGACCGACAGCGTGAACTTCATGGCCGGCAACCTCACGGCACAGGTGCGCAACATCGCCGAGGTGACCACGGCCGTGGCCAAGGGCGACCTGTCGCGCAAGATCACCGTCGACGTGAAGGGCGAGATTCTCGAGCTAAAAAACACCATCAACACCATGGTGGACCAGCTCAACGCCTTCGCCAGCGAGGTGACGCGCGTCGCTCGTGAGGTCGGCACCGAAGGCAAGCTCGGCGGCCAGGCCGAGGTGCTCGGCGTAGCCGGCACCTGGAAGGACTTGACCGATAACGTCAACTCGATGGCGACGAACCTGACCAACCAGGTGCGCAACATCGCCGAGGTCGCCACTTCGATCGCCAGCGGTGACCTGTCGAAAAAGATCACGGTGGACGTGCGTGGCGAGCTGCTGGTGTTGAAGGAGACGCTCAACACCATGGTCGAGCAACTGCGCTCGTTCGCTGGCGAGGTGACGCGCGTCGCCCGTGAAGTCGGCACCGAAGGCCGGCTCGGTGGTCAAGCCAACGTACCGGGTGCTGCCGGCACCTGGAAGGACCTGACCGACAACGTGAACCTGCTCGCCGGCAATCTGACTACACAGGTGCGTAACATCGCCGAGGTGACGACCGCCGTGGCCAGCGGAGACCTCTCCCGCAAGATCTCGGTCGACGCGCGCGGCGAGATTCTGGAGCTGAAAAACACCGTCAATACCATGGTGGATCAGCTCAATGCGTTCGCCAACGAGGTGACGCGCGTGGCGCGCGAGGTCGGCACCGAGGGCAAGCTCGGCGGCCAGGCGCAAGTGCCGGGCGTCGGTGGCACGTGGAAGGACCTGACCGACACCGTGAACGTGATGGCGGCCAACTTGACCGAGCAGGTGCGCGGCATCGCCAAGGTGGTGACCGCGGTGGCCAACGGCGACCTGAAGCAGAACTTCACCATCAAGAGCAAGGGTGAGGTCGCGGCGCTCGCCGACACCATCAACAACATGACGAGCACGCTGGCGACCTTCGCCGAGCAGGTGACGACCGTCGCGCGTGAAGTGGGCGTGGACGGCCGACTCGGTGGTCAGGCCAACGTGCCCGGCGCCGCCGGCACCTGGAAGGACTTGACCGGCAACGTGAACATGCTGGCCGCCAACCTGACCGGCCAGGTGCGCGCCATCGCCGAGGTCGCCACCGCCGTGACCAAGGGCGACTTGACCCGCTCGGTGCAGGTGGAAGCGCGCGGCGAGGTCGCCGAGCTGAAGGACAACATCAACACGATGATTGACAACCTTCGCCTCACGACCGAGCGCAATACCGAGCAGGATTGGCTGAAAACCAACCTGGCGCGCTTCACGAGCATGCTTCAGGGCCAGCGCGATTTGGATCGCGTGGGGCAGATGCTCCTGTCCGAGCTGGCACCGCTGGTCGGCGCGCATCAGGGCGTGCTCTACCAGCGCTCCGACGAAGAAGGCCCCGCCCCCACCCTGCGCCTCTTGGCTTCCTACGCCGACGACGGCAAAGCGGGGCACTCCGACACGCTGCTCTTCGGCCAGGGTCTGATCGGGCAATGCGCCATCGAGCGACGACGCATGCTGCTGGCCGACCTGCCGCCGGACACGATTCGTGTCGGCTCGGGTCTATTCAGCGCGCTGCCACGCAACGTGATCGTGCTGCCGGTGCTGTTCGAGGAGCAGGTCAAGGCGGTGATCGAGCTGGCCACCCTGAGCAACTACACGCCTTCGCACTTGGCGTTCCTGGATCAGCTGACCAGTAGCATCGGCATCGTGCTCAACAGCATCGAGGCCACCATGCAGACCGAGAGCCTGCTGGAGCAGTCGCAGAAGCTCGCGACCGAGCTGCAGACGCAGCAGAAGGAATTGCAGCAGACCAACGAGCAGCTGGGCCAGAAGGCGCAGCAACTGGCCGAGCAAAACGCCGAAGTCGAGCGCAAAAACCAGCAAATCGAGCAGGCGCGCCGCGCGCTGGAAGAGAAAGCCGAGGAGCTCGCGCTCACCTCGAAATACAAGTCCGAGTTCTTGGCCAACATGTCGCACGAGCTGCGCACGCCGCTCAACAGCATCCTGATCCTGGGCCAGCAGCTGAGCGACAACCCGGAGGCCAACCTGTCACCCAAGCAGGTCGAGTTCGCGCGCACCATCCACAGCGCCGGCACCGATCTGCTCAATCTGATTACCGACATCCTCGACCTGTCCAAGATCGAGTCGGGCACCGTAACCGTGGAGCCTGCGGAAGTATTCTTCAACACCATGCTCGAGAGCGTGGCTCGCCCCTTCCGTCACGACGCCGACGCGCGCAACCTCACGTTCGACGTGCAGCTCGACAGTCGCCTCGGGCGCAGCTTGATCACCGACGCCAAGCGCCTGCAGCAAGTGCTCAAGAACTTGCTCTCGAACGCGTTCAAGTTCACCGAGCACGGCGGCGTGCGTATGAACGTCTCTTCCGTAGCCGCTGGCTGGCAGCCCGAGCACCCCGTGCTGTCGCAGGCGGTCACGGTGGTGGCGTTCGAGGTCAGCGACACCGGCATCGGCATCGCGCCGGAAAAGCAGCGCATCATCTTCGAGGCCTTCCAGCAGGCCGACGCCGGCACCAGCCGCAAATACGGTGGCACCGGCCTCGGCTTGGCCATCAGCCGCGAGCTGGCGACGCTACTGGGCGGCGAGATCCAGCTGCGCAGCCAACCCGGCACCGGCAGCACCTTCACCCTCTACCTGCCCCTGCGCTACCAGGGTCCGTCGGCGGCGTTGCGCGAAAAGCCGCGGCACCAAAGCCCGCCCAGCGGCGTGGCGGTGGTGCGCGTGGCCGACGCCACGCCGGAGCTGGTGCCCGATGATCGCGCCGATCTGCATCCGGGCGACTCGAGTCTGCTGATTGTGGAGGACGATCCGCACTACGCGCGCGTGCTGGCCGACCTGGCACGCGACAAGGGCTTCAAGGTGCTGATCGCGGCGCGCGGCACCGAGGCGCTCGACCTGGCGCGCGAGTTCAACCCCACCGCCATCTCACTCGACGTGTTCTTGCCAGACATGCTGGGCTGGACCGTGCTCAGTCACTTCAAGCAAGACCCGGCCTTGCGGCACATTCCCGTACAAATCGTGACCCTGGACGACAACCGCCAGCACGGCCTGTCGCGCGGCGCCTTCTCGTTCATCATCAAGCCGGCCACCACCGAGGGCCTGGAGCAGGCGTTCGAGCGCATCAAGGATTACTCGGTACCGCGGCGCAAGCGGCTACTGATCGTGGAGGACAACCACGCCGAGCTGCTCAGCATCAAGGAGCTGCTCGAGCACGACGACATCGACGTGGTCACCGCCAGCAACGGCGCTGACGCGCTGGAAGCATTGAAAGAGCAGAGCATCGACTGCATGGTGCTCGATCTGCGCCTGCCCGACATTTCGGGACTCGACGTGCTCAAGCGTGTGCAGGGCGAGCTGAACCTGCCGGATCTGCCGGTGGTGGTCTTCACTGGCAAGGATCTTTCGCCCGAGCAGGATGCCCAGCTGCAGGAGCTGGCGCGCAAGGTCGTGATCAAGGGGGTGGAATCGCCCGAGCGCTTGCTGGACGAGACCGCGCTCTTCCTGCATCGCGTGATCGCCGAGTTGCCGCCGCATAAGCAGCAAATGCTGGAGCGACTGCACCGTTCCGACGAGGATCTACGCGGGCGCCAGGTGCTGGTCGTCGACGATGACGTGCGCAACATCTTCGCCCTCGGCAGCGTGCTCGAGCGCCACGGCATGAACATCATCACCGCGCAAACAGGGCGCGAAGCCATCGCCACGCTCGAAGAGAACCCCGAGATCGCGATCGTGCTGATGGACATCATGATGCCCGAGATGGACGGCTACCAAACCATCAGCCTGATCCGCAAGGAAGCGCAGTTCCGGCGCCTGCCGATCGTGGCGCTCACCGCCAAGGCCATGAAGGGCGACCGCGAAAAATGCCTCGACGCGGGCGCTTCGGACTACCTGGCCAAGCCGGTCAACACCGAGCAACTGCTGGCCACTTTGCGCATGTGGCTGCACCGCTAGGAATCAGGACCGCAGGGTACGGAGCCGGTGCTCGCGGCCGAGGAGGCCGTTGACCTTTTGTGGTCGGGGGCCCACAGAAGTATCATAGATTTCCTGCACTTACGCGCGAACAGCAGGCGCTGGGCGCCCGGGTGGATTTTAATCAAACGCCCACTGATTCAGCGGTGTTAGCGGGGCAATGAGGTCGAGAGGATCGGCAGCCTTGCAGCGCGCTTCCCTGCCACCAGCCGATGACTTGCGAGACGACGACGAGCTGATGCAGCTCTCCGCGGCCGGCCGCGCGGATGCCTACGAGGCGCTGGTGCGAAGACACCAGGCACGCGTGCGTGCGTACTGCACGCGCTGGTGCGGCAGCGCCGCGCTGGGCGACGAGCTCGCTCAAGAGTGTTTCGTGGAGCTCTGGCGACGGCGCAAAAGCTACGTCGGGCAGGGCAGGTTCAAACCCTACCTCTTCCACATGGCCGCGAATCGGTGCAAGAATCTGCAGCGCGCAGTGGGTCGCGAGCGCGCTTTCGTGGCGGTGGAGGAAGAGCGCGAGCCATCGTCGGAGCGCTGGCTACACGAACGACGTGAAGGGCTGCAGCGCGGGCTCGACAGGTTGCCCGAGCAGCAGCGCGAAGCGGTCTTGCTGCGCTACAGCGCCGAGCTCGACTACGCCGAGATCGCCAGCTTGCTCGGCACGCCCGAGGCCACCGCGCGCTCGCGGGTTTTTCTGGGACTTAGCAAGCTGCGCAAGCACTTGCACAGGGAGAAGCAGGGAACATGAGCCAATTCACGCGAGAGCTACGTGGCTTGCGATTGAGCCCCGAGTCAGGGTTGTCGGACGATGCCTTCGTCGCGAAGGTGATGCTTGCCTGCGAACAGCCCGAGCGCCGCGAGTTGGCGAAAGCCGAGCCTCGGCGCTGGTCACGGGCAGTCGGCTTGGTCGCGGCGGTGGCAGTTCTGGCCCTGTGCGTCGGGCGCGCCAGGCGCGTCGAGCCGTCGATGCTGGCGACCTCGGGCGAGCTGGCGGCGCGCGGCGCAGGTGCGCTGCGCAAGGCGGCAACGGTGCAAGCCTTCGTGGGGCGCGCCGTCGCCGGCAAGGCAGCGGCGTTGCTCGAAGGCGCCGAGCTGAGCCCTGGTGATGGCATCGTCGTTCGCTACTCCAACCCCACCCCTCGCGACGCCTACCTGATGGTGTTCGCGCTCGACTCCAAGCGTGACGTGCATTGGCTCCACCCTGCCTATTTGGATGAAAGCAGCAACCCCAGCTCCCTCCGGCTCGCGCAGCAGGTAGAAGGGCGAACGCTCGACGAGGTGGCAGAGCCGGAGCATCCAGCACCAGGAGCATTGCGCGTCTTTGCCTTGCTCACGGAGGCACCCCTGGCGGTGAAGGCGGTCGAAGCCAGGCTCGCCGCAGCGCAAGCGCCCGTTCGCGAGCTTTTCCCGCAGGCCGAGGTCGAGGAATGGAGCTGCACATGGCGCGATCGCTGAAACACTGGTTGGTGGTCACGTTGCTGGTGCTGAGCTGCTCGGTTGCCAGCCGCGCTCAAGCAACGCCTGCAGTGCGAACCTTCGCCATCGTCGTTGCCAATAACCGCAGCCTCAGCCTGGCGCTACCCGATCTGCAGTACGCCGACGACGACGGCGCTCGCTACTATCGTTTGTTTCGTGGGGCCGGCGGCGACGGCAGCGTCGAGCTGCTGACGACGCTGGACCGCACCAGCACCCGCCTTTACCCAACCCTGAAGGACGTGGCGCTGCCCGCCACACGCGCGCAGCTACTGCGCTCGGCCAGCAAGTTGCGACAAGCCGTGCAGAGCGCGCGGGCCCGCGGCGAACGGACGCAGCTCTACTTCGTGTTTGCGGGCCACGGCGAGGTAGCCGGCGGGCGTGGCTACCTCCACCTGGAAGACACGCGCATCGACGGCGGCTTCATCGAGCGTGAAATCATCGAGAAAATTCCCGCCGATGCGAAGCATGTCCTGCTCGATAGCTGCAACTCCTTCTTCGTGATCAATCCGCGCAAGCCGGGGGGGAGGCGCTGGGCGACCCCCAAGGACATGGCGCTCGGGTTTTCGGCGCGACACCCGGAGGTGGGCCTCTTTCTCTCCACCAACAGCGACGAGGAAGTATTCGAATGGTCGGAGCTCGAGTCGGGCGTGTTCAGCCACGAGGTGCGCTCGGGGCTGACGGGGGCGGCCGACGTGAACGCCAACGGCTCGGTGAGCTACGCCGAGCTCGCAGGCTTCGTAGCGGAAGCCAATCGAGGCATCGCACGCGACAACCTACGCCCGCAGATCTACTTCAGCGGCCCGCGCGGTGACGATCACGCTAGCCTGTTCGACACGCGCTCGCAGCAGGGCCGGCGCGTGCAGCTGGGTGCCGAGCAGTCCCGGGTTTGGATGCGTGGACCAACCGGCGAGCGCCTGCTGGATCTCCACAAGGAGGCCGGCCCGCTGCTCGTGACGCTACCCGAGAAGGACCAGGAGCTTGCCATCTTCGTGCAAACCGATGCCGCGGCAGGGAAACCGCCAACGCTCGTGGAGCACAGCATCGCGCGCGGAGAGGAAATCGTGAACCTGGAGGCGTTGTCAGGCCAGGCGCCGCAGCTGGCGGCTCGCGGCGATCAGTTGTTCGGCAGCTTGTTTGCTTCTCCCTTTGGGCCGGTCGCCTACGGCGAATTCATCAAAATCAGCCGTGAACAGCCGCAGCCCGTATTCGGTGTCAGGGACGAGGACATCACGCGCATGGGCAACTACCTCACGGCGCTGGCCGATGTGGACCGCTCGCAGCGCAACGCCGCTGCCATCAGCGTGGGCGCTTTGGGCGGCGTATTCGTGCTGGGGGGGATAGTCGGTCAAGTGGTCGAGCCGCGTGCGCCCAAGGGGCTCTCAATCGGGCTGGCAGCGAGCGGCGCAGCACTCGTCGGTGCAGGCCTGTACCTGGGGTTCAGCGATAGCGCTGGCGAGCAAGCGCTGACTGCCTTTCATGCAGAGCTGCGGGCACAACACGGCAACCGCGCGCTCGCTTTCGCCAACACCGAGGAGCGGCTGCGCGACGTGGCGCGCTCGGAACGCACCAGGCGCCACTTCTCGTTCTGGACGCTGCAGGCATTGGGACTCGGCTTCGCAACAGCCGCCACAATCGGCATGGTCGTCGACGACCAGAAGGAGCCTGGCGCCTACGCCCTCATGTACGGAAGTGCTGCGCTGACCAGCGGTCTCGGCTTCTTCATCCTGGGCATGGAAACGCCGACCGAGCGCCTCCTGCGACTCTACCGCGACGATCCCGGAGTCAAACTTCGTGCGGGCGCTTCGATCTTGCCCGGGGGTGCCGGCTTCAGCCTGAGCGGTTCCTTCTAGCCGGTCCCCCGCCGGCCGAGTTCACGCCAGTCCCGACGGGTACCTTGGGGTTCGCGTCCATCCTCGTCAGAGCGCGCCGCTCAACCAACCGAGGCTATTGGCCCAGAACGTCTTGATTTCGGGGAGTGTCTGCCACTGAGAGTCGAACTCAACCCACTCGTCGCCCCAGACGAACGCGCGTCCACTGCCGCGAACGAGCGCGAGTCCGACCGGACCGGCGGTGATCTCCGCGACGACGACGCTGCCCTCTCCGGACGGTAGATTCGCGAGGCAATATCCGCCGTTGAAGGTCACCGACGTGAGACCTGTCGTCAGCGGATGGGTATGGAACGTCGTTACGTTGCCGGTCTGGAGACCGATCACGTGCTCGACTCCGAGCTCGACGAGCAGGCTGTTGCCACGGGAGAGATCGCTACTCCCGTTGAAGCCGTTCAGGGACATGAGACCTCCTCCCGATCGGACCCATTGGGAGAGTGCTCCTGCCTCCTCGGGTGTGTAGACCCTCACGAGGTAATCGACGACTGCAACGTCGAACCCGTTCAAGTCGGAGCTCGTCAGCGGCGGGGGCGCCCCGAGATGGTGAATCCGGCTGACCGTCGTGCCTTGCTCCTCGAGCCAGAGTTGGAAGTTCGACGAGGCGTTCACGCCCGGCGCGCCGATCAACAGGATCTCCAGGCAATCACGGATGCCGTCGTTGCCGACATCGATGTCGTCGATCTCTCCATTGCAATCGTTGTCGATGTCGTCGCAGACCTCGTCAGGCGGCTCCGTGGGAACGCACGCTGCGCCGCCCTCGCCTCCCATGCCGGGTGCTCCGCTGTCACCGCCCATCCCGGCGCTTGCCCCAGCTTCGCCGGCCTCGCCGCCTGGGCCGCCTCCGGTGCCGCCTGTACGCGTCCCGCCGGTCGACCCGCCCTTTCCACCGGTTGGCGCGCCCGCTTCGCCGGAGGTGCCGCCGTTCGGATTTTCTCCTGCCAAACCGCCGGAACCGCCGCCGTCGTCCCGGTCGTTCCGGTCGTTCCCGTCGCCCCCGCAGGCTGCGAAGCATGCGGCCGTCAGTGAGCAGATGAAAAGCGCGTGGGAACGCAACATGGCTGCTCCGTACACCGTCTCATCTGCGACGAAAAGCCACGAACGACGGCGTTCCGTTGCGCTATGGGTTGTCCTGTCGACCGTAGTCACGATCGTCGTGATGCTCGCGGTAGGGTTGCTCGCGGTGCCAGCGGCGACGAAACGGAGCCCCTTCGCTCCCGATCCGCGTGTAATTGCTCATATGTTAACGAAGACTTAGTAGCGTTCGTGAGATCGGCAGCCTCGCATGCGGCCGAGGCAGTTGCTCGTCGATGCCGTCGGGTTGCTGAAGCAACTTTTCGATCCAGCCCTTCCCGCTGCGGCTGCGCTCGTCGAGGCAACTAGCCGTCACGCGCTGGGCTTTGCCTTCAGCTTCTTCTTCACTGCCTCGCTGGTCAGCTCGCGCAGCGCGTCCTTACCCACCCAACGCTCCGCCGGCACGTTACTATCGGCCAGGCGCTGGGCGAGCGCGACGGCCTCGCGGTTGAGCTCGCTCGAGCGCCGCCCGATACCTCGGAGCGCCCAAGAAACCGCCTTTTTCACGAAGTTTCTCG